>CAZXTO010000155.1:0-7921 GCA_964643675.1 uncultured Planctomycetales bacterium | reverse complement strand
CTCCTCTCTCTCGGCTCCTTCCTCCTGCTTCCCGCCCTGCTCGCCGCGCAGCAGATCGGTGGCGGCTGGGAGAAGCTCCACTCCGTCCTCGGCGAGGAGTTCGACTCGCTCGGCATCTCCTGCTCCGGCACCGGCGACGTCGATGGCGACGGCGTTCCGGATTTCGCCGCCGGCACGCCGTACGCCGAACGCTTCGGCTATTCCAGCCTCGGCCTGGTGGTGGTCCTGTCCGGCGCGGACGGGCACCTGCTCCACCTGCTCTACGGCGAGCCCAGCTACGGCAACTTCGGCTGGTTCATCGACGAGCTCGGTGACGTCAACGGGGACGGCTTCGCCGACATCCTCACCAGCTCTCCACACGTTGCTCCCTACGGCGTTCACTACGTCCACTCGGGCGCCGACGGCAGCCTGATCCGCAAGGTCGACGGGGAAGCCCACTCCGGGACCGGCCAGTACGGCATTTCCCTGGCGGGATTCGGCGATCTGAACGGCGACGGGGTCCCGGACTATGGGGTCGGGAATCCGCAGTTCGCCGTGCTCGGTTCGGGAGACGGCAAGGTCTACGTCTACGACGGCGCGATCGGCGCGGAGCTCTACACCATCCCTCATGAGGACGAGGACGCCGAACACGGCACCAGCCTCGCCAACGCCGGCGACGTCGACGGAGACGGCATCGACGACATCCTGGTCGGCGCCCCGGACACCGAAGATCCGGTCAGCGGGAACAAGGTCGGCGCGGTCTTCGTCTACTCCGGCGCCAGCGGCTCTCTCCTGCTCCGCGTCGATGCCCCCGCCGCTGGAGTGATCAACTTCGGCCGGGCCACCGCCGGCCCGGGCGACGTCGACGGCGACGGCACGCCCGACCTTCTCGTCGGATGCCGCGAGTACCTGCAGTCCTTCACCGGGTCGGTGTTCCTCATGTCCGGCGCCGACGGCAGCTTGCTGCAGCGCTGGAACGGCTTCGACCAGGACGACTGGTACGGTCGCGCCGTGGCGGGTCCGGGCGACGTCGACGGCGACGGCGTCCCCGACCTCCTCACCAGCGCGCCTCGGTGGGACTCCGGCCCCAACACCCTCGACACCAACCGCGGCAAGGTGCTGCTGTACTCCGGCGCCGACTACAGCCTGCTGCAGGAATGGGAGGGGACCGAGATCGAGATGCGCTTCGGCTCCTCGATCGGGGCCGTCGGCGACACCGACCAGGACGGCCGCGCCAACGTCCTGTTCGGCGCCTCCGGGGAGGCGGTCTCCTTCAGCGCGCAGGGCAGCGTCTCGGTCCACGCCTTCCGCGACTGGCTCTACCCCGACGCCGACGTGGTGGCGAACTCCACCGGCGGCATCATCCAATTTCAGATCGACTTCCCCGACAGCGAAGCGCGGGCCCAATACGCCCTGTTCTGCTCCGGCACCGGCGAGGGTCCGACCCAGCTCGGCGGCATCGACATCCCGCTGACCCATGAC
The DNA here is from genome assembly GCA_964643675.1 of uncultured Planctomycetales bacterium. GTDB lineage: Bacteria > Planctomycetota > UBA1135 > UBA1135 > UBA1135 > J029. The sequence goes on along the minus strand of CAZXTO010000155.1, from coordinate 6,460 downwards.
AGCATCTTCGGGATGTTCCTCACCGGCCAGGTGCCGGCTCCCTTCCAGAGTCCCTTCGGTCGCCTCGACGCCGCCGGCGACGCCAGCCCCTGGCTGGACATCGCTCCCAACAGCATGTCCGCCTACCTGGGACGGACCTTCTACTTCGCCGCGGTCAGCTATGACCTCCCGTCCACCGGCCGCCTCTCCACCGCCGTCAAGACCGTGACGGTCCAACCCTGAGCCGGTCATGCTCTGCCTCCTCTTGCTCCTGGCCGCCCAGCTCCCGCTGGGCGGCAGCATCGACAAGCAGGTCCAGTTCACCGGCGTCGGCAGCGCCACCATGTTCGGCTTCCCGATCGTCGAGGCCGGCGACCTGAACGGCGACGGCGTCCCCGACTTCCTGGTCGGAGAACGCGAACACAGCAGTCCCCCGCTGGACCGCGCCGGTGCCGTGTGGGCGGTCTCCGGAGCCGACTGCAGCCTGCTCTTCGGGCTGTTCGGCAACGTCGACCTCGAGCGCTTCGGCACCTGGATCGAGACCGCCCACCTGAACGCGGACGGGGTGCCGGACATCCTCGTCGGCTCCCCCGACCGGGAGACGGCTCCCGGAGTCTGGGAGGGCCGGGTCAGCGCCTTCGACGGCGCCAGCCTGCTCGCCCTCTGGCATCGTGAGGGGGACGAGAGCGGAGCGGACATGGGCTACCGGATCGCCACCCTCGGGGACCTGAACGGCGACGGCGCCGAGGACCTCGCCGTCTCCGCGCCGTGGCAGGACGGCTTCGGCCGCCCGGATGAGGGGATCGTGCGGGTCCTCTCCGGCGCCGACGGCAGCCTGCTCTACGAATTCACCCGGCCCTGGTTCCACAACACCGGCTGGGAGCTCGACTCCTGCGACGACGTGGACGGGGACGGCTACCGGGACCTGTTGGTCTGCCACCAGGCCGCCAACGAGGTCGACCTCTACTCCGGGGTCGACGGGACCCACCTCCGCTCCTACCTCAAGCCGGCCGGAGCCCGCGGCTTCGGCAAGGACGCCAAGGGGGTCTCCGACTTCGATGGAGACGGGATCGGCGACCACCTGATCAGCGGCTGGCACCACATCGAGAGTCACCTGTTCCTGTTCTCCGGCGCCAGCGGAGCCCTGCTCTTCGACGTCCCCGAGAATGGCCAGGGGGACCTCTTCGCCACCACCATCGGCGAGCTCGGCGACGTCGACGGGGACGGCCTGCCAGAGCTGGCCTGCTACGCCAAGCCCAACCAGGCCTCCAACGGCCTGACCGGCACCGGCGCGGTCCACCTCTATGCCGGCGACGGCTCCTCCAAGGGGGTCCTGGAAGGGCAGATCCAGGGTCACGGCATCGGCAGCTCCTTCTGCCGCCTGGGGGACGTCGACGGGGACGGCTACGACGAGTTCATCGTCCGCGCCGGCCGCAGCGAGTTCGGCGACGACGACGTCGCCATGCGCTATGGCTATCGCCCCTATCTCCGGCTCGACTCCGACACCATCTCGGTATCGGCCAGCCAGGTGGTGACGGCCTCGATCGACTTCCCGCTGCTGGAGGCGGGCCGGGGCTACGCCCTGCTCTGCTCCCTCGCCGGGACCGGGCCGACCCTGTTGCAGTCGGTCTGGGTGCCGCTGAGCTCGGACTGGATCTTCCAGAACGGCCTCCAGGGACTGGCGCCAGGACCGGTCCAATCGGCCTACGGCTACCTCGATGCGTACGGTGACGCCCAGGCCAGCTTCCACGCCGATCCCGGCCTGTCGAATTTCGTCGGCCAGACGGTGTACGCGGCGGTCCTCTCCTACTTCCCGAGCTCCCTGACCATCCGCCAGAGCTCCGCCGCCGCCGCCCTCGTCCTGGTGCCATGAGGAAGGCGGAGCCGCTGCTGCCCTACTCCATGTAGCCGAGCGCCCGCATCGTCTCCATCAGCTTCTCGTCCCCCTCGCCGCCGTCACCATCGAAGGCGCGCGGAGTGAGGGGGTAGGCGCCCTCGCGCCGCTGGACCGGGTTGCGCTCGCGCCACTCCGGCTCGAGCACCTCCTCCATCACCTCGCCGTCGAGGTGGTCGTCCACGGGCAGGCCGAGCAGGTGCAGGATGGTGGCGCCCATGTCGGCGATCTGCATGCCGCCCTGGCGCAGCCCGGGCCGCACCACGCCGGCGCCTTCCCACAGGTAGACCCCCTGCATCCGGTGCATCGCCGGGCGCCCCTCCACCGCCGGCTCGACGATCGTCTTGGACAGCGGGCTGGCGGTGCAATTCACCGAGGTGTCGTGGGTGATCAACTGGATGTCCGGAGCCACGTGCAGCTGCGGCCCCGACCAGAGCTCCTCGCGCTTGCAGGCCTTGGCCACGATGCGGGTGCCGTCCTCGGCCCGCACCTCGAGCAGCTTGGCCATGATCTCCTCCCGCAGGCGCTCGTACTCCTCGCCCGGCTGCACGATGCCCTCGGGCTGCCGGCCGGCCAGGTTGATCAGCACGATGTCCTCGCCGCCGGAGAAGCTGGAGTAGGCCCGGGTCTTGCTCCAATCGATCATGTCGCGCACGATCGCGCCCGGGTGCCCCACCTCGGTGTCGCCCTTCTCGAGCCGCCGCCGGGAGACGCCGGTGCGGCGCAGCAGGCCGGCCCACTTGCGCTGCAGCCACAGCCGCAGCCGCCCGCGGCCGACGTCCTTCTTCAGCACCAGGTAACCGTTCTGGACCAGCCAGGCGTTCAGGAAGAAGCGGTAGCTGATCGGGCCGAAGCCGTGGTCCGAGCAGCAGCCGAACACGACCTCGCCGTCCATCGCCAGGGCCTTGTCGCGGAAGCGGCCCAGGGCGGCGTCGAGCCGCTCGTACATGTCGGCCAGCAGGCCCTCGCGGCCGCGCGCGGCCTCGGGGTTGCGCGCCGCCCACTCCGGGTCCTGGAAGCACCAGGCCTGGTGGCTGACCAGGTCGACGCCGCGGAACACGATCGCGAACAGGTCGGGGTCGAGCCGCTCGAGCATCTCCATGCCGACCCGCTCGACCTGCTCGGTGGTCTCGATCAGGCGGCGCAGGGCGCGCTCCTCGTCGGCCTTGTGGAACAGCAGCTCCGGCTCGTTGTCCGACGGCAGCTCGAAGCCCAGGGACTGCTCCAGCTCGGCCTTGAGCCCCACCGGCCGCACGAAGTCGGCGTGCCGATCGGGGGTGAGCAGGCCGCCGACCAGGCCGCCGTTGACGTCCTCCGGCGGGAAGGTCATCGGCATGTAGGCCACCGCCACCTTGCGGCCGTGCTCGCTGGCGATGCGCCAGACCGTGGGCGCCTGGATCGAATCGAAGCTCACCACCGGCCGGTCGTAGCTGCCGAGGTGCTGCTCGAGGAAGAAGAAGATGCCGTGCTTGCCCGGGTGCACGCCGGTCTGGAAGCTGGTCCACGCCAGGGAGCTGTTGGGCGGCTTGGTCGACTCCAGGGGGCCGGAGGCGCCCTGCTCCATCATCGCCTTCAGGTTGGGCAGCTTGCCCTCGGCGATCATCGGTTCGATGATCTCCCAGGTGGCCCCGTCGATGCCGACGAAGACGACACGTTTCCGTTGGGATTCGCTCATGCTCTCGGGTCCGCGGCGGGCATTCTAGGAGGCGGCGCCGCCCCCGCGACCGACCAGGCCCCGCAGCCGCCGGACCACCGCCGGGTCCAACAGCCCGAGCAGGCCGCTGGCCGCCAGGTAGACGGCGACCGCCGCCACGCCGCCGAGCAGCGGGCGGGTGTTCAGCGGGGTCCAGCGCAGGCACCCCACCAAGGCGCCGGCGAGCGCCAGGTAGGGCAGCACGCCGAGCAGGCAGCGGGCCGAGCCGAGCAGGCGCCGGGTGAAGTAGACCTTCATCAGGATCTCGACGCAGGAAGCCCCCAGCGAGGCCCCGGCGGCGCCCAGGATGCCGTAGCGCGGGATCAGGACCAGGTTGAGGGCCAGGTTGGTCACCGCCAACACGCCGCCGAACCAGGGCAGCTTGCGGTCCATCTCGGGGCGCCCGACCATCAACATGCCGACGGGGCCGGCGACGGTGTCCAGCAGCACCCCCACCATGAGGATCCGCAGCACCTGGCCGGTGGTCCCCTGCAGGCCCTCGATGCCGTATCGGTAGTCGGGGCCGAACCAGCCCGCCAGCTGCTCCGAGTAGTGGAACACCAGGCCGGCCAGCAGGCAGGCCCACCAGGCCTGATAGCGGATGATGCGGGCGAACTGGCGCCGCGCCTCGGGCTGGCCGTCGGGGTCGGCGGTCAGCCGAGCGAGGCGCGGGAAGATGGCGGTGTTCAGGGCCAGGGTGAAGGTGTGGAACACGAACATCACCCGGACCGCCTGGCCGTAGAGGGCGCGGGCGTGGTCGGCGCTCTCCATCAGGCTGAGGCCGACCACCGGCACGATCAGGACCCCCAGCAGCAGGCTGTCGGCGCGGTTGCGCAGCATGCGCAGGACCCGGAACAAGGCCACCCCGAAGGACTCCCGCACCAAAGCCAGGGTCCGGCTCCAATCCGGCGGCTCGAAGGCCCCCGTGGCCAGGTGGCTGCGGCGCACGGCCCGGCCGAGCAGGGCGGCGCGGGCGAAGGAGCCGAGCAGGAAGCAGCCGAAGACCCCGTAGAGGCCGGCCTCGGGCAGCAGCATCAGGCTCAGCAGGGCGCCGCCGCCGCGCAGGAGGCCGGTGAAGACCTCGATGCGGGCCGGGTAGACCATCTGCTCGTGGGCCTGGAACATGGCCTCGCCGAGGCCGCCGAGGGCGTCGCTGAACAGGAGCAGGCAGACCAGGGCGACCAGGATCAGCCGCTGGTCGTCGAAGTCCCCCTGCAGCGTCATCTCGGTCAGCAGGTAGCCCACCACCAGCACCGCGGACAGCGCGGCCCCCGCCAGGAGGGCCCGCCGAGCCAGGTGGAAGAGCTCGGGGGCGCGGCTCCGATCCCGCGCGATGTTCCGGATCAGAATCGTAGGAACGCCGAAGGTGGCAGCCATCCCGCCGAAGAACAGCAGGGTGCTCATCAGCGTGTAGAGGCCGTTCACCGCGGAGCTGACCAGCTGCGGCAGCACCAACCCGAACAGCGCGTAGATGGCGACGCTGATCGTCTTCGCCAGCGTGAGCCAGGCGGTGTTCCGGGCGAGCGAGGGCACCGTGCCGGGATTCTATCGGCGGCCCCAGCCGATCCCCTTGTCCGGGCGGAAGAAAGGATTAAGCACTGGAATGGGGCGAACGGCCCCAGCCCCGTGATCGACCTGCTCCGGAGGACGCCCCGTGATCCGCTTCCGCTCCCTGTTCGCTCTCTTCGCCGCCCTTCCCCTGCTCGCCCCGGCCGCGGCCGCCCAGGACGAGTGCATCGAGTGCCATGAGAAGGGCACCCCCGGCATCGTCGACGACTGGAAGGCGAGCCGGCACTTCGTCGAGGACGTCAGCTGCCTCGACTGCCACGGCGACGAGCACACCGGCGCCAACGACGTCGACAAGGTCTGGACCGTGACCGCCGAGACCTGCGGCCAGTGCCACGAGGAGCGCTTCAGCCAGTTCGCCAAGGGCAAGCACGCGCTCAGCTGGGCCGCGATGAAGGCCATGCCCACCACCCACTGGAAGCCGATGGAGCTGATCGACGGCATGAAGGGTTGCGGCGCCTGCCACAAGCTCGGCCTGAAGGAGGACGAGGAGATCGAGCGCCTCAAGAAGGCCGGCTCGGTGTTCGGCCACGCCAGCTGCGACGCCTGCCACACCCGCCACACCTTCTCGGTCAAGGAGGCGCGCGAGCCCGAGGCCTGCGCCACCTGCCACATGGGCTTCGACCACCCGCAGTGGGAGATGTGGAGCACCTCCAAGCACGGCGTGCGCCACACCCTGAAGCGCGACGGCATCCTGCCGGAGACCGCCGCCGCCCCGACCTGCCAGACCTGCCACATGCCCAAGGGTGACCACGAGGTCCGCACCGCCTGGGGCTTCCTGGCGGTGCGCACCAACGGCCTCGCCCCCTATCCCGGCGAGGACGAGGAGTGGTGGGCCGACCGGGTCACGATCCTGCAGGCGCTCGGGGTGCTCGACCCCGAGGGCAAGCCCACCGCGCGCCTCGACGTGGTCGCCGCCGCCGACGTCGCCCGGCTCAGCGCCGAGGACTTCGACCGCGAGCGCCACAAGATGGAGGCGGTCTGCTCCGAGTGCCACAGCGACAACTTCGCCAAGGCCGAGCTCGCCAAGGGCGACTCGATGATCAAGGCCGTCGACCACCTGATGGCCGAGGCGATCCGCGAGATCGCCGCCCTCTACCAGGACGGGATCCTGCCCAAGCCGGAGCACTACGCCTACGCCTTCCCGGACCTCCTGACCTTCCACGACGCCCCGACCCCGATCGAGAACACCCTGTTCACGATGCACCTGAAGCACCGCATGCGGGCCTTCCAGGGCACCTTCCACGCCAACCCGGACTACGCCCTGTGGTACGGCTGGAACGAGATGGTGCAGGATCTGGATGAGATCCGGCACATGGCGAAGGAGC
>CAZXTO010000154.1:6183-7968 GCA_964643675.1 uncultured Planctomycetales bacterium | reverse complement strand
GTCCCGCCGGAGGGGCTTCCCGCTCCCGGGCCGGCCGCCCCGGGGAGCGCCTATGATTCCGGCTCCGGGTCCGTAGGCCCGGCGGAGAACATGACCATGCGCACGCTGACTCGTCGTTTTGCTTCCTGGGTGGTAGTGGCGGCTCTGGCCTTGGGGCTGGGGCAGGACGCGGCCGCTCAGGCTCACAAGGAGCTGGGGAAGATGTGGACCTTCGAGGGAGTCCCGCTGGACTACTTCGAGGAGACGCACGGCTTCGTGCCGGACCTGGAGTGGCTGGAGAGAGTGCGGCTGTCGGCGTTGAAATTCGGTGGCGGGTGTTCGTCGTCGTTCATCAGCCCGCGCGGCTTGGTGCTGACGAACCACCACTGTGCACGGGGTCATGTGGGCGAGGCCTCGCCGGCCGATCAGGACTGGCTGGGGGACGGCTTCATCGCCGGGAGCCTGGCGGAGGAGGTCAAGCTGCACGGGCTCGAGCTGCGCCAGCTGGTCGAGATGAGCGACGTCACCGAGGAGATGAACGCCGGCATCGGTGACGACGACGACGAGGACACGGTGCGGATGCGGCTGGCCGACAACCGCAAGCGCATCCTGGCGCGCGCCACCCGCGAGGCGCCCGAGCTGGAGCCGCAGGTGGTCTCGCTTTACCAGGGCGGCATGTACGCCCTCTATCGTCACCGGGTGTTCGACGACGTGCGGCTGGTCGCCTCGCCGCACCTGCAGAGCGCCAAGTTCGGCGGCGACCCGGACAACTTCACCTACCCGCGCTTCGGCCTCGACTTCGCCATGGTGCGGGTGTGGGAGAACGGCGCGCCGCTCGACAGCAGCGACTTCTACCTGAAGTGGCGCACCGAGGGCGCCGGCCCCGAGGAGACCGTGTTCACGGTCGGCTTCCCGGGGGACACCGACCGGCTGAAGACGGTGGCGCAGATGGAGTACCTGCGCGACGAGGTCTATCCCCAGCAGGTGGCGGCGATCGAGTCCATGCTCGAGAACATGTACGCCCAGGCCAAGGCCGACCCCGAGCGCGGCAAGGCCATGCGCAGCCGCATCCTGAACATGGAGAACGGTCGCAAGGCCTTCCAGGGCTACCTCGACGGCCTGCGCAACGACCGGATCCTCGACGCCAAGCGCAAGGCGGAGGACGAGATCCGCGCCGTCATCGCCGAGAACGAGGACCTGAAGGAGCGCTTCGGCGACCCCTGGGCCGAGGTCGAGGCGCTGCAGGACGAGTACCGTCAGGCCGACAGCCGCCGCGAGCAGCGGGAGATCCAGCGGCGCGAGCAGCTGCTGGAGAAGAAGGTCGGCGAGGCCTACTTCGCGGTCTACGGCGAGGCGATCTCGCCGGACGCGACCGGCTCGCTGCGGATCAGCGACGGGGTGGTGACCGGCTTCCCGTACAACGGCACCATCGCGCCGACCTTCACCAGCCTGTACGGGCTGTACGCGCGCCACACCGAGTTCGGCGGTGCGATGCCCTTCGAGATCCCGCAGATCTGGCTCGAGAAGGAGAAGGAGCTCGACCTGAAGACGCCCTTCAACTTCGTCTGCACCTGCGACATCATCGGCGGCAACAGCGGCAGCCCGGTGATCAACACCCGCGGCGAGCTGGTCGGCCTGGCCTTCGACGGCAACATCGAGATGCTCGGCAACATGTTCATCTACGACGACGCCATCGCGCGCACCGTAGCGGTGCACCCCGCGATCGTGATCGAGGCGCTGGCGGTGGTGTTCGGCGCCAAGGAGCTGGTCGAGGAGATCGAAGGCGACGGCGTCGGCTACGAGTAG
>CAZXTO010000154.1:0-6173 GCA_964643675.1 uncultured Planctomycetales bacterium | reverse complement strand
ATGCATGGCGCGTGCCTCCGCAGAACCCACCGAAACCTCGAACTGTCCGCGAGGAGATGTTGCTGGGGTCGGTCCATCGATACCAAAGGCTTCTTGCCCATCGCTCGGCGTACGAGTAGGCGGCGCCGACGGGGAGGCGGGCCGGGTTCGGGAGGATCCGGCCCGCCTCCGTGCGTATGCTGGGGAGTGCCGCGGCGCACCCGCTGCGTTTCTGGTTCCTTCTCCCATGCCCGATCTTCAGCGATCTACGCGCCGTCTCCGGCGCTTCGGCTCAGGGCGTCGCTCCCCGTTGAGCCCGGCTGCGCTCGCTGCGCTGGTCTTCGGGACGGTGAGCGTCCTCCTGGGGATCTACCTGTTGACCACGAGGGTCCCCTTGGGCGGCTTGGATGCGGACGCCGAGCTCTCGATGTACCACTGGCTGGTCGGCGTCCATGCCGGCTTCCTGGTGCTCCTCCTCGTTCAGCTCACCTCGCGGTTGTTCGAGCGGCCCCCGTCCTCGCGGCGCGGCCTGGCCGCCGACCTCTTCGCCGTGCTCGTCATGGCGCTCCTCCTGATCGCCTACCAGCGGGGAGCCGCCGCCGTCACCTTCCTGCGCGAGCCGGCCGAGCTCGTCTTCGAGTTGCAATATGACGGGGTGGAGGAGGTCTGGCGAGTCCTGCCTCCGAGGTGAGCACCATGGAGCAGCGGGTGGTCGATTGTCCGACCATCGGCGGACCGTCAGAATGGCCGAAGTCCGTCTGCCCTGGAGCTCCGTCATTCCTCGCCCCTTCGCCCTCCTCCTCCTCGCCCTGGTGGCGACCCTCGGGCCGCTCGCGGCCCAGGAGCGCAGCGTCGGCCAGGCGGTCGCCGACGGCCGCGAGTGGCTGCTCTCCCGTCAGCTGCTCGACGGCTCCTGGGAGGGCTGGTCGGCGAAGTATCCGGGCGGCGTCACGGCCTTGTGCGCCTACACCCTGATGAAGTCGGGGCTGCCGCCGGAACACCCGGCGGTGCAGCGGGCGCTGGCGCACCTGCGGACGCAGTTCCCGACCAAGACCTACAGCGCCGGCTCGCTGCTGATGGCGCTCGGGGCCACCGGCGACGAGCAGTACGAGGATTGGGCGGCCGAGGTCGCCGAGCAGCTCGACGACTGGCGGCGGCCGAACGGCACCTACGGCTACCCGGGCGGCAATCCCGATCTGTCGAACGCGCTGTTCGCGGCGCTCGGCTTCCGCGCCGCGGCCGAGCTGGGGGTGAAGGTGCCGGCGAAGAGCTGGAAGGAGCTGGCCGAGGGCGCGCTGGCCTGCCACTCGCCCGACGGCGGCTTCAGCTACGGCGCCGGCGGCAAGACCGGCTCCGGTTCGATGACCGCGGCCGGCATCACGGTGCTGGAGCTGGCGCGGGAGGGGGCTGGCCGGCGGCTCGGCGGCGAGCTGAAGCGTCGGGCCGACAAGGCCACCGCCGCCGGCCTGGTCTGGCTCGGCGAGCACTGGGACCTGAAGCGCAACCCTCCGGGTCGGCTCTGGCGTTACTACCACTTCTACGGGCTCGAGCGGGTCGGCAGCCTGCTCGGGATCGAAGACATCGGTGAGCACGCCTGGTACCAGGAGGGCGCCGAGGTGCTGCTGGCGGCGCAGACGAAGCAAGGGACCTGGCACGAGGGTTATTTCGCCGGCACCGGCGCGCGGGTGCGGGCCGAGTACGAGGAGCTGAACACCTGCATGGGCATCCTGTTCCTGAAGCGGGCCACCTCGCGCGCGGTGACCGGCGGCGGCGGCGGCACGCCCAGCCTGCAGGAGACGCCGGGCGCCGACGCGCCGGTGCGGATCCGGATCAGCGGCCGCGCGCCAGCGGTGATCACGGTGATCGGAAGCCGCTCGCCGGGGACGAAGGCGCGCTTCCGGGCCCGGCACGCTTCGATGGGGCCGGAGGAGTCGCTGCTGCTCGGTGAGGTGGAGTCGGCCGACGGCCGCTTCGCCTGGCGGCAGCGCTTCGAGCGCTCCGGGCGCTGGGCGGTGTGGGCGGAGCTGGAGACCGCCGAAGGCGTGCTCGCGAGCCCGCCGCTGTACCTGACCGTGCACGAGGTGCTGGACGAGCCCTTCCTGCGCTACGCCGACGACGGCGAGCGCAACCTCCTGCGCGGCGCCTCGCTGAGCGCGGCGCGGGCTTCGAGCCAGCGCGACGACAAGCACGGCGCCGAGCTGGTGGCCGACGCCCTGCTCGGCCGCGGTTGGGCCTGCGCGGCCGCCGACGCCGAGCCCTGGGTGGAGTTCGAGCTCAAGAAGCCGGTCAAGGGCCGCAAGCTGCTGCTCTCCACGCTGGCGAATCAGCTCGCCGGCCAGGGGCTGCCGCGGCCGCGCGGATTGAAGATCACCGTCAACGGGCGGCGCGACTTCGAACTGGAGCTGCCGCGCGACGTGCGTCGCAAGGCGGAGCTGGAATTCGGCCGCTCGATCACGGTGCGCAGCCTGCGGGTCGAGCTGCTCTCCGCCTGGGACGGCGAGCTCGGCGCGGCGTCGTTGGGGCTGGCCGAGGTCGAGCTGCAGTAGGCTGGTGGGCCGGGTTCTCCACGGAATCTTACGAACGAGCCTGACACCATCGAGGTGACACCATGACACCGAGCGTCGCCGTCCTTCAGTTCGCGCCGGTCTTCTTGGATCGGGAGGCCACCGAGGCGCGGCTCGAGCCGCTGCTCGCGCGGGCGGCGGGGGCCGACCTGGTGGTGCTGCCGGAGCTGGCTTCGACCGGTTATGCCTTCGCCGATCGGGAGGAGGCTTGGGCCCACGCCGAGGAGGTGGGGGACAGCCGCTTCCTCGACTTCCTGGCGGCGCAGTGCGCGCGGCACGGCTTCGACGTGGTGACTGGCTTGTGCGAGCGCTACGGCGAGCAGCTCGGCAACTCGGCGGTGCTGGTGGGGGCGGAGGGGCCGATCGCGACCTACCGCAAGATCCACCTGTTCCACCGCGAGAAGCAGATCTTCACCCCGGGCGACCTCGGCGTGCCGGTGGTCGAGCGCCGCGGCGTGCGCGTCGCGATGCTGGTCTGCTTCGACTGGGCCTTCCCCGAGGTGTGGCGGCTCGCGGCGCTCGGCGGCGCCGACCTCGTCTGCCACCCGGCCAACCTGGTGCTGCACGGCTACGCCCAGCGCGCGGTGCCGGTGCACGCCCAGATCAACGGCTACTACGTGGCCACCGCCAACCGGGTAGGTCGGGAGGGTTCGCTCGGCTTCACCGGCATGTCTCTGATCGCCGGTCCGCGCGGCGACACCCTGGCGCACGCCCCCGACCACGGCGAGGCGCTCGAGATCGTCGAGCTGGACCTCGAACAGGCGCGCGACAAGCTGCGCACGCCCAACAACGACCTGCTCGCCGACCGTCGGCCCGAGTGCTACGGCGGGCTCATCCGCTAGGCGCGGCCCACTCGAGCGCCGCCTCGCGCTCGGCGCCGACCTCGAGCTGCCACTCGCCGAGGATCTGGGGTCCGCGCTCGGGCTGGATCCAGATCCGGTAGTTGCCGGGCGCCATGTCCTCGAAGCGGTGGTCGCCGTTGCGGTCAATGGTCTCGAGCAGCGGATCCTCGCCGGCCATCACCGCGTAGGCGCGGAAGCTCGGCCCGCCTCGCTCCGGCAGTCCGGACACGCGCAGCACCAGCCGGCCGCGCCGCTGGAGGACCAACTCCAGGCCCCGCACCGGCCGATCGGCCACCGTGACCGACAGCGACTCGGGAAGGAAGGCCGCCTCGGATTCGATCGAGATCAGGTACTCGCCCGGCGCGACGTCGCGGAACAGGAAGCCGCCGCTGGGACTGCAGGAGACCTCGGCCTCCCGCTTCTTGTCGGCCTGGCTGAGCAGGCCGTAGACCAGCTCCTCCTCGCCGCCGCCCAGCAGGGCCGCGATCTCGGCCATGCTGGCCTGGGCCTCCAGCTTCACCCGGCAGTCCGCTGGCGCGTCCCGCACGTGCCCGGCGACGATCACGCCCTCGAAGCGCAGCTCCGCCTCCTGGCCCGGTCCGGTCAGCTCGAACTCGGCGATCGCCGGCGGCGAACCCGGGCGCTCGGCGCGCAGGGTGTAGAGCCCGGCCGGCCGCTCCTCGAACACCACCCGGCCGTCCTCGCCGCTGCGCGGCGGCCCGCCGTCGAATAGGTGGTCGAGGAAGCTCAGGCCGGCTTCGCTGGAGCGGGCCTCGACCTCCACCCCGGCGACCGGCCCTCGGCTGTCGAGCACCCGCACGGTGAGCGGGTAGGCCGGCGGCAGCGTCAGCTCGAGCTGGTTCTCGCCCGGGAGGAGCTCGGTCTGGCCGAGCGGCGGTCCGCCCAGGATCGCGGCCTGCGGCGTGATGCGGTAGGTCCCGGGCTCGAGGTCGGCGAAGCGGGCCTGGCCGAGGGCGTCGGTGCGCACGCTGGCCAGGTCCTCGAGGTGCTTGCGCCCGTCGTCCGGCTGCAGGTAGAGGCTGCGATCCGCGGCCGCCTCGCCGGAGGCCGCCCGCAGCTGGATCAGCAGGTCGGCGCCCTTCAGCAGCTCCACCCGCTGGGTCCGCCGCTGGCCGGCTCGGATCTCGGTCTCGAAGACCGCCGGGGAGTGGCCGGCGGCGCGCAGCTCGAAGCGGTGCAGGCCCGGCGGGAGGCCCTCGAGGCGGGCCACGCCGGCGGCGTCGGCGACCGCCACCGGTCGACCCCGGCGCAGGGGCTGATGATGGCGCGGTTCGTCGGGCTTGCCGAAGTCCTGGCCTTCGGTGAGACGCAACAGCAGCGGTCGCGGATCCGCTTCCGGCTCGATCTCGCGCAGTTCGAAGCCGGGAAGCCCCTCGGCGCCGCCAGCGGCGAAGACGTGGACCTCCAGTCCGCCGCCGGGATCGAGCTGCAGGTCGCCGAGCTCGACCTCAGCCTGAACCAAGCCCGGCTGTTCGAACAGGGTCTCCCCGGCCGGGTGCCAGGCGGCGAGCAGGTATTGGTCCTCGATCAGCTCGACCGCGAAGCGGCCCTGGTCGTCGGCGGTGTGGCGTTCGTCGGCTTCGATCGGGCTGGTGGCCTTGCGCAGGAAGGCGAAGCGCGCGCCGGCCGCGGCCTCGCCGCCCGGAGTCAGGAAGCGGCCGCTGACCCGGACCTCGGCCGGGAGCCGCAGCTCGACCCTCTCGCCCACCGCGACGTCCTGCCGCGTAGCCTGCGAGCGCGCGCCTCGCTTGGCCCGGATCCGGTGGAGGGCGTCCGAGCGCAAGCCGTGGAAGGCGAAGCGGCCCTCGGCGTCGGTCCGCAGGCTGGCCTCGTCGAAGGCCTCGCCCAGCATCATCAGCACCGGCGAGAAGCGGAAGGCCTCGCCCAGGTCCTGCTCCTGCTCCTTGGCCCGGACCTCGACGCCGGCGGCGGGCCGGCCGTCGCCGAGCAGCACCCGGCCGCGGATGCTCCCGCCTTCGCCGAGCACGACACGGTGCTCGCCGGCGGCGCCGGCGGCGAAGCGCAGGCCGCTCTCACCGTGTCGCGGGTGTTGCTCGTGCCGAGCCAACAGGTTCAGCTCCAACGCCGGCAGGTGCTGCAGCTCGAGCCAGCCCTCCTCATCGCTGGTCCCGGCGAGCACCGGCAGCAGCTGCCCGCCGAGCGCTTCGAGCTCGGCCACGTAGAGCACGACCAGGGCCCCCTCGATCGGCGCGCCGGCCCCGTCCTCGACGTGGACTCGGGCGGCTGCGGCCGGCGGCATCACGAGCTCGCCGAGTTCGTGCCGCTCGGCGGCCTCGGAAGCCTCGATCAGGCGGTAGGGGATCTGACGGCCGTCGGCTCGCGCCGCCAGGCCCCAACCGTTGCCGGCTCCGGGCGGCAGGCGGAGCTCCGCCCAGCCGTCCTCGTCGCTGAAGGCCTCGACCATGCCGAGCCCGGGCGGGGGGCCGCCCTGGGCCGCGATCAGCAGCTCGACGGCGCCGGTCCGTTCCAGATCGTCCTCCTCGCGGAAGGAGGTGGCCATCAGCGTCCCGCCGGAGATCGGCTGGCCGGCCTCGTCGACCAGCCTCGCTCGCGCCACCGCCCCATCGGCGCGTCGAGACCCTTCCGCCGACCGGCCGGAGGGCGCAGCGGGGGAGGCGGGAGCGGCGCCCGAGCCTTGCGCGGGCTCCGCCCGGGGAGCCGAGGACGCCCCCGCCCCCGCCCCCGGCGGTTCCGTCCCCGCCCGGGTCGCGCCCGCCGAGCCCTCCAGCGCGGGATCCGGGTCCTC
>CAZXTO010000153.1:0-8023 GCA_964643675.1 uncultured Planctomycetales bacterium | reverse complement strand
GGCGACGGCAGGCCGGCGCCCTGACCCGTCGGGTCGGGCGGTGCTGGATCGCCGGCGAACAGCCACCAACCGGTCACCGCGGCCAGGAGGACGGCCCCGGCGCCGATCGCCCGCCTGCTGCGGGTCAGCCGCCGGTGCGCGGTCAGAAGCCGCGGCGGCGCCCCGATGAGCACCCGGGCCAGGTCGGCCCGCAGGTCGGCCGCGCGGGAGTAGCGGCGGTTCCGTTCCTTGGCCATCGCCACCCCCAGCACCCGCGACAGCGGCTCCGGCACCCGCTCCGGCAGCGGCTCCGGCTCCAGGTGCATGACCCGGTGGATGACCTCCCCCACCCCGGAGCCGAGGAAGGGCGGCTTGCCGCTCATCGCGTGGTGCAGGGTGGCGCCGAGCGAGTAGACGTCGGCCTCGGGGCCGATCTCGCTCGGCTCCCGGGCCTGCTCGGGGCTCATGTAAGCAGGCGAGCCGAGCGCCGCGCCCTGGCGGGTCAGGGTCGGGTCCTCGCGCCGGCGGACCAGGCCGAGGTCGGCCAGCACCGCCCCGCGCCGCGGATCCAGCAGCACGTTGTGCGGCTTGACGTCGCGGTGCACGGCGCCGTGGCGGTGCAGCCGCTCCAGGGCCCTCGCCACCTGCACCCCGATCCGGGCCGCCTGCTCCCACTCCAGCGCGCCCTGCTTGAGCCGGTCGCGCAGACTGGCGCCCTCGATGAACTCCAGCAGCAGGCCGGGCCGGCCGGCCACGTCGAGCTCGCCGAAGCTGCGCACCAGGTTCGGGTGGTTGATCTCCTTGAGCAGCTGGGACTCGCGCTTCCAGCGCTCCAGGACCCGCGGATCCCCGGCGACGCTCGGGCGCAGCAGCTTCAGCGCGCGCTGCTCGCCGCCCGGGTCACGCACCAGGAAGACCTCGCTGAGGGCCGAGTGTCCGAGCCGCCGCAGCAGGCGAAAACCGGTCGGCAGTTCGAACTCGGTCACGGCGCGCTCAGTCCTCCTCCCTGTCGGGAGCCAGACCGTACTTCTCGATCTTGCGCAGCAGGGCGAAGCGGGTGATGCCGAGGCTCTTGGCGGCCTTGGAGCGGTTGCCGGTGTGGCGCCGCAAGGCGTCCAGGATGGCCGCGGACTCGAGGGCCTCGACCCGCTTCGGCAGGGGCTGGTCCGGGTCGGTGGAGGCCGGGTCGGGCGTCAGGGTCCGGAGCACCTCCGGCGACAGCTCGGCGGCGGCGACCTCGCCTTCCCCCAGCAGCACCAGCCGGCGCATCTCGTTGCGCAGCTGGCGCACGTTGCCGGGCCAGGCGCAGGCCTCGATCGCGGCCAGGGCCTCGGCGCCGAGGGCGCGGCAGGCGCGGCCCTGCTCGGCGGATTCGAGGGACAGGAAGTGCTCGGCCAGCAGGCGCACGTCGCCCTGACGCCGGCGCAGCGGCGGCAGCTCCAGCATGACCACCTTGAGGCGGTAATAGAGGTCCTCGCGGAAGCGGCCGGCCTCCACCTCCTGGCGCAGGTCGAGGTTGGTCGCGGCGATCAGGCGCACGTCGACCTTGATCAGCTCGTCGGAGCCGAGCCGGCGCACCTCGCCCTCCTGCAGCACCCGCAGCAGGCGCTGCTGCATGGCCTGCGACATCTCGCCGACCTCGTCCAGGAACAGGGTGCCGCCGTCAGCCTCGGCGAAGCGGCCGGCCTTGTTGCGGGTGGCGCCGGTGAAGGCCCCCTTGACGTGGCCGAAGAGCTCGGATTCGAGCAGGGTGTCGGGCAGGGCGCCGCAGTTCTCGACCACGAAGGGCCGCGCCGCGCGCGGGCCGCCGAAGTGCAGGGCGCGGGCGACCAGTTCCTTGCCGGTGCCGCTCTCGCCCTGGATCAGGACCGGCACGTCGGACTCCATCACCCGCTCCATCTGGCCGAACAGGTCCTGGATCGCCGGCGAGGAGCCGACCACCTCGCCGTAGCGCACCGAGTCCAGGGTGCTGAGGCGCTGCCCCTCCTCCTTCTCGGCCTTGACGCGGCGGCCGAGCTGGCGCTGCAGGTTGGCGTTGCGGCGCTTGAGCCGCTTCACCTGGCTGCGGTCGCGGACCGCGCCGAGGGCGGTCGCGGCGGCGCCGGCGAGGCCGCCGAGCAGCTCCACGTCCTCCTCGCGGAAGGCGCCGGAGGCCAGCCGGTGGTCGACCAGCAGCAGGCCGAGCACCTCACCCTGGTGGCGCAGCGGGACCGTCAGCAGGGAGCGCAGGCCGAGGTCGGAGATGCTGGCGACGCCGGCGAACTCGCCGTCGTGGGCGGCGTCCTCGAACAGCAGCGGGCCGTCGCTGTCGAGCGCCCGCCGCAGCAGGGTCTGGGACAGCTTCTTCTCCGGGGCGGCGACGCTCTCGCGGGCGAAGTTGCGGCCCAGCGCCAGCACCACCTTGCCGCTCTCGACCAGCAGCACGAAGCCGCGCTCGGCCCGGGTCAGGGAGACGGAGGCGTCGATCAGCAGCTCGGCGGCGCGCTCGACCTGGTCGGCGCCCTGCAGCCGCCGCAGCACCGCCAGCAGGGTCTGGAGCATCTCGCGCTCGCGGCTCATCTGCTGGGTCTGGGTGCTCTCGACCGCCGTCAGGCGCGATTCGATGCCGCCGGACACCTTCAGCTGGGTGCCGCCGATCCGGATCACCTCGCCGCGGCCGAGCGGGCGGCGCCGGATGCGCTCGCCGCTCACCCAGGTGCCGTTGGCGGAGTCCAGGTCGACCACGAAGGCCTCGTCGCCGAGGCGTTCGATCCGGCAGTGCCGGCGCGAGGCGTGCGGGTCCTCGATCCGGACCTCGCACTCGGTCCCCCGTCCCACCACGGCGCTGTCCCCCTCGACGGTCACCAGCCGCTCGATGTTGTCGCGTTCGACGAGGATCTCCAGGGGATCGGGCATGACACCAGGATAAGCTCTGCAGCCGTGAGCGAGACCGCCCCGCCGCGACAGCCTTGGTGGTCGGAGGGCCTGCCCTTCGAGTGCACCCAGTGTGGCGAGTGCTGCCACGGCCGTGGAGGCTACCAGTTCGTCTACGTGAACGACCGGGAGCGCAAGGAGCTGGCGGAGCACCTCGGCCTCGGCGCGGAGGAGTTCCTGGAGCGCTATACCGTCTTCGACGAGGACGGTTACCCCTCGCTGCGCTTCGTCGACGGCCACTGCGTGTTCCTCGAGGGCACCCGCTGCCGGGTCCACGAGGCCAAGCCGGTCCAGTGCCGGACCTGGCCCTTCTGGCTCGAGCTGCTCGAGAGTCCGGAGACCTACCAGCGCGAGGTGCTCGACTTCTGCCCCGGCAGCCGGCAGGGCGAGCGGGTGCCGGCGGCGCAGATCCGGGACGCGGTCGAGCGGACCGAGGAGGCGCTCTACGCCGACGACGACGAGGGGTTCGGCGGCGGGACCGGCGCCTGATTCCCCTCGTCGAGCCCACCGGGACCGCGCCCGCCCGGTTAGACTTGCCGGTTCCATGGCGGCCGAAACCCCTCCGGAATACGCGCTTCAGGTCATCGGCCTGAACAAGTTCTACGACCGCACCCAGGTCCTCAAGAACATCACCCTGGCCTTCTTCGACAAGGCCAAGATCGGGGTCATCGGCGCCAACGGCTCGGGCAAGACCACGCTGCTGCGGATCCTGGCCGGCGCCGACGAGGAATTCGAGGGTCGTCGGATCCAGATGGGCGACAAGAGCCTCGGCTACGTGCCGCAGGAGCCCCACCTCGACCCGGACAAGACCGTCAAGGAGGTGCTCGACGAGGCCGTCGCCCACGTCCACGCCATCCTCGACCGCTACAACGAGGTCTGCGGCCTGATGGGCGAGGTCAGCGACGACGAGGAGCTGATGAAGCTGTCGGAGGAGTTCGAGCGCCTGCAGGGTGAGATCGACGCCCACGACATGTGGCAGGTCGACCGCCTGCTCGAGGTCGCCGCCGACGCCCTCGACCTGCCGCCGCGCGAGCGCAAGTGCGGCGTGCTGTCGGGCGGCGAGGCGCGCCGGGTGGCGCTGTGCAAGACCCTGATCGAGTCGCCGGACATCCTGCTGCTGGACGAACCCACCAACCACCTGGACGCCAACACCACCGCCTGGCTGGAGCACCACCTGGCGCAGTACCAGGGGCTGGTGATCGTGATCACCCACGACCGCTACTTCCTGGACAACGTGGTCGATTGGATGCTCGAGATCGAGCGCGGCGTGGCCACCCCCTACAAGGGCAACTACTCCACCTACCTCGAGATGAAGGAGAAGGAGCTCGAGGCCAGCGAGCGGCACCAGGAGAAGCGGCGCAAGCGCCTGCACCGCGAGCTGGAGTGGGTGCGCCAGAACCCGAGCGCGCGCGGCAAGAAGAACAAGGCCCGCCTGCAGCGCTACGAGCAGCTGTGCGAGGAGCAGGAGAAGCTGCGCCCGGAGAACATCGACCTGGTGATCCCGGCCGGGCCGCGGCTCGGCAACAAGGTGCTGATCCTCGACAAGGTCAACAAGGCCTACGGCGACCAGGTCCTCCTCAAGGACCTGGACCTGGAGCTGCCGCCCGGCGCGATCGTCGGCGTGATCGGCCCCAACGGCACCGGCAAGACCACCCTGATGAAGATGGTGGCCGACCTGGAGGGGCCCGACTCCGGCACCATCGAGCGCGGCGCGACGGTGGAGATCTGCTTCGTCGACCAGCGGCGCGCCGAGCTCTCGGACCAGAACACGGTCTTCGAGGAGATCAGCGGCGGCTCGGAGTTCCTGCCCTTCGGCGGCGGCGAGATCCAGTCCCGCGCCTACGTGTCGCGCTTCAACTTCAAGGGCGCGGACCAGGAGAAGCTGGTCGGCAACCTCTCGGGCGGACAGCGCAACCGCGTGCAGCTGGCCAAGATGCTGCGCGTCGGCGGCAACCTGATCATCCTCGACGAGCCGACCAACGACCTCGACCTGCCGACCACGCGGGTGCTCGAGGAGGCGATCGAGCACTACGCCGGCTGCCTGTTCGTGGTCAGCCACGACCGCTACTTCCTCGACCGCATCTGCACCCACATCCTGGCCTTCGAAGGCGACGGCGAGGTGCAGTTCTTCTACGGCAACTACACCGAGTACGCCGAGTGGCTCGACGAGCGCCGCGAGGAAGAAGGCCTGGGCCCCGAATCCAAGGCCGGCAAGTACCGCAAGCTCAAGCTCTGATTCGGGGTCGTCCGTCGATTCTTTTGGCGCTCCATCCGCCGGCAAAAAGAATCGACGTACGACCCCGAATTATTCTTCGTCACCCTCGGCGTAGCCGAGTTCGGTCAGGTTGCTGTTCACGTAGTCCTCGTCGACCTCGGCCTCCTGGACCTGTTGCGGCGGAGCCATCGGGCCCGGCCGCTCCCGAACGGGGTGCTCGGCCATCCAACTCGCCTCCCAGTTGCCGGTCAGGACCTCGCCATCGAGGTCGGCCGGCACCTCCAGACCGAGAGCGTGGAGGGCGGTCGGCGCGACGTCGATGAGGTCCGCGCCCTCCACCCAGTGTCCAGAGGCGACCCCCGGGCCGATCATTCCCCAGACCCCGCGGAGGTGGTGCCGACCGGTCTCGAGATCGGTGAAGAAGAGGTCCTTGGCCGGGATCCGGTGCTCGCCGGCCACCACGGTCTCCTCCGAAGACTCCATCCCCGCGACTGCCTTCATCGTGACGAAGCCGCGCTCGTGGTCGGAGTCGATCTCCCACGGCGCGCCCTCACGATCCGCGAAGCGCACGGCGCGCAGGGCCGCCTCGGCCTCGACCAGGGCGGCGAGGCCCTCCGGTCCTTCCTGCTTCGGCGTCAGGATCAGGCGTGTGGTCAGGTAATCGGCGCGGAGCTGGTCCTTCAAACCGAGCGCTCCCAGCAGGGCCTTGGCGCTCACCTTGACCAACTTGCCGCCGCCTTCGGCCTCGGGCAGCGCTTCGATGCCGTGGTCGGAGACCAGGATCACGGTGGTCTCGTCCAGGTCGACCCGGTCGAGGATCCGCCCCAGGACCCGGTCCGCCTCCACGTAGGCGTCGATCATGACCCGGGCGTAGCGGGAGGCCTCCTCCTCGTCCACGGAGGGGAAGAACTGCGGCTCGTGGTAGTGCCAGTACTTGTGCCCGAGCTGGTCCGTCGGGTAGGTGACCAAGGCCGAGAAGGCCGGACGCTCCCGCTCGAGCAGCTCGAGGAAGAGCCCCGCCTTCAGCCGCGCCCGGAGCATCCGCATCAGGATGTCCTGGTCCTGCGGCGACACCCCCTTCATCAGGCGGAGGCCGTCGCGCAGGAGCCGCCAGGCGTCGTCCGCGCTGCTGACGGCGAAGGCGGTCAGGCCCAGGCGGATCATGCGCGGGTCCGCCAGGGAGACACCGTCCTTGTGGAGGATGTCCATGCTCTTCACGAAGCCGGCGCCGTCGGGGATGGCGGCGTCCCCGCCGTCGGTCCAGGCCGGCGTGGAGAAGCCCATCCCGGACTCGGGCGGCCAATTGACCAGCCAGCCCACGACGCCGGAGCGGACCCCCGCGTCGACCGTCTCGTTCCAGATCCGCCCCGCCTGCAGGTCCTGGCGACTGGAGGCGAAGGAGAGGATGCCGTGAGTCTCGGGCGCCACCCCGGTGGCGATGGTGGTCCAGACCCGGGGCGAGGCGCTGGGCTCCTCGGACATCAGGATCCCGGTGGCCCCCTCGCTCCGCAGGCGCGCGAAGTTGGGCAATTCCCCGGCGTCGATCAAGGGTTGGGCGGAGTCCCAGGTCGCGGCGTCGAAGCCGAGGACCAGCACGGACCGCTCCCCCTCGAGGTCGATCCGGCCTTGCTGCGGGAAGGCGAAGATCAGGCCGGCTGCGAGCAGAGCGGCGAGGCACCGCTTGGTCTGCCCGACGGTGGTGATGGCGATCACTCCCGCCGCTAGACCGGCGACCGCCGCCGCCAAGGGGAAGCGGGCCAGGGGCGCGGCGGCCACCGCCAACCAAGGCGCGACCGCGATCAGCGCCGCGACCGCGGCCACCGCCCGAGGAGCCCTCTTCAGCCCGGGGAGCCACCCCAACAGCCCCGTCAGGAGCAGACTGATCCCGGCCGGCAGCAGGAGCACGAAGGCGGCGCCAGGCAGCAGGGGGCGGCTGAGCGCCGGAGCGGAGGCCGCCACCGCGACGGCGGCGCCGAGGACGGCGGCAGCCAGAGCGGGGAGGGCAGGGCGAGGAGAGGGGGACTCGGCCATGGCAGCGATCGACATTCTACGGACGGCTCCAAGACGTCAGCGGCCCTCGAAGCGTGGCGCCCTCTTCTCGGCGAAGGCGGCCAGGGCCTCGAGCCGGTCCGCGGTCGGCAAGATGCGCTGGTAGCAGGCGAACTCGTGCTCGAGGCCCTCGGCCTCGGCGCGGTCCAGGCTGCCGTCGATGGCCGCCTTGGCCGCGCGCAGCGCCAGCGGGCCGTTGCGCAGCAGGGCCCCCACCACCTCCTCGCCGACCGCGCGCGCGCCGCCGACCGGAGCGACAAAATTCACCAGCCCGAGCTGCTCGGCCTCTTTGGCCTCGAGGCGGCGGGCCATCAGGATCAGCTCCTTGGCCTTGGCCGCCCCGACCAGCCGCGGCAGCCGCACGCAGCCGCCGGCGCCGGGGATGATCGCCAGGCTGGTCTCGGTGAGCCCGATCATGGCGCCGCTGTCGAGCACCCGCAGGTCGCAGGCGAGCGCCATCTCGCAGCCGCCGCCGAAGGCGTGGCCGTTCATGACCGCCACGGTCGGCTGCGGCAGCGCGGCGACGTCGTCCATGGTGCCGCGGATCTGGCGCACGAACTCACGCACCTGCTCCTCGTTCAGGGTCCGCCGCTCCTTCAGGTCGGCGCCGGCGCAGAAGGCCTTGTCGCCGGCCCCGGTGATCGCCACCACCCAGACGTCCTCGGCCTGCTTCAGCTCCGCCAGCAGCGCCCGGAGGCGCAGCAGGGTGGCCAGGGACAGGGCGTTGCGGGAGTCGGGCCGGTTGAGGGTCAGCCAGGCCACCGGGCCATCGCGTTCGAGCAGGACGAGCTCTTGGTCGGTCATCGTTCGGAGTTCGGGTTGGGCGTTCCCGACGCCGGGGCGGCGGCGAGGGACTCCACAAGGTAG
>CAZXTO010000152.1:0-8023 GCA_964643675.1 uncultured Planctomycetales bacterium | reverse complement strand
GACGAGGGCTTCGAGCTCCTCCGCCGCCTCCCCCGCGCGCCCCAGCGCGCGCAGGGCGCGGGCTCGCTCCAGGCGGAGGCGCGCGCGCATCGCGTCCTCGTCGGCGCCGAGCTCCGCGATGCCTTGTTCGATCACGGAGAAGGCGCCAGCGGCATCGTCGCGCTGGAGGGCGGCGCGGGCTTGCCCCAGGCTCAGGGAAGCCGGGCTGGGCGCGCCGTCGAGCGGCGCCTCGACGCGATCCTCCAGCTCCACCCCGGCAGGGAGGAGGCGCGGCTCGACCAAGGCGCCGGCGGCGTCGACGCGGAGCAGCCGCAGCTCCCCGTAGCCACCGGCTGCGAGCTGTCCGAGCACCAGCCGCGTCTCCTGCTCCAGCAGCGGCGCCAGCGCCTGGGCGTCCTCCAGGGCGCGGGCGCGGCCGACCACCGCGGGGTCGCGGTCGCTCATCCAGCTCAGGACGATCAGGAGGCCCATCGCCGCCCGCAGCGACCAGCTCCAGATGCGCCGCAAGCGCGACGCGGTGTTGGGAAAAGCACGAGGCACGGATCCGCAGCATATCTCACGCCACCGCCTGGGATTCGCTCCCCTTGCTACCATCACCCTCATGCTGCTCCCGAGCTTGTTGCTGCCGCTGCCCCTCCTCACCGCGCAGTCCCCCACCCCCTCCGATCCCTGGCACGGCCTGCCGCAGGCCGCGCCGCCGGCGGTGACGGCGCTCCAGACCGGGCACCGGATCCTGCCCGCCGCGCCGCTCGACGCCGACCCGGTCGCCTTGGTCGCCGAGGCCCTCGCGGCCCACGCGCCGGCCTCGGTCGGCTTCCGGCTCCTCCTGGAGCAATCGCCCTCCCTGGCCAGCCCGCGGCGCGTCCTGCTCGAACGCTGCCTCGACGGCTACCCGGTCAGCGGCGAGACCGTGCGTCTCAACTGGTTGAAGGACGGGAGCCTGCTGCTGGTCGACGGCACCCGCGCCCTGGCCAGCTACAGCGGCTCGCCGCAGCTCGACGCCGAGGCCGCCGCCGCCGCCGCCCGCGCCGCCTACTCCGAGCGTTGGCCGCTCGAGACCGCCGCTGCCCGCCTCGAGGTGCTGCCGCTCGAAGGCGGCGCGCGCCTGAGCTGGCGCGTCGACCTGCTCTCCCCCGCCAGCGACGCGGTCGGCTACCGCCACTGGATCGACGCCGAGACCGGCGCCGCCCTCGGCGTGGTGAACCGGGTGCCGCACGCCCAGGGCACCGGCTACACCTTCCTGCCGAATCCGGTCCAGGACCTCGACGACCCGAACCTGGACGACCAGAACAACGCCGCCAACGCGGTGCCCGCCGCGGCCTATCACCAGGTCGACCTGCTCGACCTCGACGGCAGCGGCTACCTGACCGGCCCGTGGGCCACCACCGACGCCACCGCCGGCCGCACCAACCGCGCCAACCTCGACTTCTCGGCCAACCGCTCGCAGCGCGTCTTCGAGGAGGTGCTCGGCTACTACCACGTCGACACCTTCCAGCGTTACCTGCAAGCCCTCGGGCTGACCGCGCGCCAGCAGCGCCAGCGCATCGACGTCTACGACCTGCTGTTCGGGATCATCGAGTACCCCAACGCCAGCTACAACCCGGGCAACGGCGTGATCGCCTTCGGCACCCTCGGGGTGGACTTCGCCGAGGACGCCGACGTGGTGGTGCACGAGTACGGCCACGCCATCCACCACGACGTGCAGGGCCAGCTCTCGACCGGCAGCAGCCAGAACGGCGCCATGGGCGAGGGCTACGGCGACTGGTTCGGCGCCATCGCCGCCGACGACGCCCTGGTCGGCGAGTGGGTCGGCACCGACTGGGGCGGCGCGCCCGGCTTCCCGGCGGTGCGGCGCTGCGACGGCGCCAAGCGCTTCCCGGCCGACTGGGTCGGCGCGGTGCACGACGACGGCGAGATCTGGTCGGCCGCGCTGTGGGACATCGCGCTCATGGTCGGCGCCGACACCGCCGTCACCCTGGTGGTCGAGGGCATGGCGATGCAGACCCTGAACAGCGGCTTCGCCGACGCCGCCAGCAGCTCTACGGCGGCGCCCACGAGCCCTATCTGCGCGGCGCGCTCTACCGCAGCGGCCTGCTCGCCCCGGCGCCGACCGAGGCGGCCATGGTCGCCGGCCCGCGCGGCCTGGTCGCCGGCGCGCCGGTGCCCTTCGTGCTCGACGCCCCCGCCCACCCCGGCGCCGACTACCTGGTGGTGCTGTCCCGCAACGCGGTCGCCACCCCGACCGGCCCGCCCTACCACACCACCCTGGACGTGGACCTCGGCCTGCTCCACCTGTCCTCCTCCACCCCCGGCCTGAGCGGCCAGCTCGACGCCGCCGGCCGCGCCAGCTGGAGCCTGAACGTGCCCGGCTTCCTGCCGTGGAAGACCACCGTCTACGCCCAGGCGATGGTGCTCGACACCAACGGCGCCTCGGTGCTCAACAGCAGCCCGATCGCCTGGCGGGCGGAGCGCCACTAAGCGCGGCGCGTCGCCGCGAAGGAATCGGGCGGGGCCTCGCGGCCCCGCCCTTTCCCCATGCGCAGACTCGGTGACGGCTCCCTAGCCGCCGATAGGCTCACCGACTCGTGGGAGGACAGCCGGCGAGCTGTGCTTCCGTTTCCCCTAGGCAAGGATCGTCTGCACAGGTTTCCTGGTTCAGGTTCAGAGTACGGTGTGGTCTCCCGGGTAGGAGAGGCGGAGGCCTGAGGCCGGGGTCACCTCCAGCGCCTGGAAGAACACGCGCAGCCCGGTCGGCACCGTGAGCGGCAGGATGCCCGAGTAGACGCCGTTGCCGTAGGCGTCGATCTGCAGGATGCCGCTCCAGGGGAATCCGGTCTGGAAGGGCGCCGCCAGGCCGAGGTCGAAGTTCGGGTCGTTCGGCGACGGCGTGCGGCCGTAGCCGTTGAGGCACACGTAGAAGTCCACCCAGGCACCTGGCGTGGCGTACTCCACGATCAGGTAGAAGGGCTGGCCGGGCGAGAGCCCGGGGATCCACGCCTTGTAGTGGTCGTCCCAGTTGTCGAGCGGGTCCAGCTCGCCGACCTCCAGGGCGCCGTTCTGGTTGTGGTCCTCGCGGCCGTCGTGCAGCGGCCCGTCGTAGAGCGAGCCGAAGTCGCTGTCGGGGTTCAGCGGGTCGGTCTGGGTGGCCGGGTCCGCGTCCTCCACGAAGACCGCCAGGTTGGTGTCCGGGCAGACGTTGGCGGCCAGCAGGCCGGACTCGGTGCCGTCCTGGATCCAGTCGCCGTCGGTGTCGATGTCGGCCGGGTCGAGCTCACCGGGGCCGGCCATGCCGTCGAAGTCGAGGTCCTCCTCGCCGTCGCAGAAGCCGTCGTCGTCGCTGTCCTGGTCGAGCGGATCGGTCACCGTGCCCGGGTCGGCGTCCGGTTGGAACACCAGCGGGTCGGTGCCGAGCACGTCGATCGCCGGGTCACCGAGGATCGGGGTGGTCACGCCGAGCTCGGTGCCGTCCTGGACCTGGTCCTCGTCGGTGTCGAGCAGCAGCGGGTCGGTGCCGGTCACCTGCGGCGGCAGCAGCCCCTCGTCGAAGTCGCTGAGGCCGTCGTCGTCGGTGTCGCGGTCGAAGGGCGAGGTGCCGGCCAGCAGCTCCTCGTCATCGAGCAGGCCGTCGCAGTCGATGTCGCGGTGCATGCCCGCGACCCCGGGCACGATGGTCCCGCTCACTTGCGGCTGGAGCTGGTTCGGCGACCAGTCCGCCAGGCCGGGCGGAGCGCCGCTGAAGGGCTCCGGCACCTGTCCGGTCACCAGCAGCAAGGTCTCGGGGTCGCTGGTCCAGCGGCCGTCGTAGACCGGATCCTCGGGCACGAAGGCCCCGGCGTAGCGGGCCACCGAGGACACGCGCACCTCGCTGAGCTGCCAACCGGAGGCGGGGCTCAGGCCGAGCACGTTGACCGCGTTGACTGAGTAGCCGGTGAAGCCGCCGCCGAGCAGCTCCGAGGCCACCTCGACGCCGTCCAGGTAGATGCGGGCGGTCCCGGAGGCGTCCTCGATGACCAGCGCCAGGTGGTGCCAGTCGAGGTCGAAGGGGTAGCTCCCTGGTGGCGCGAGGACGCTGCTCACCAGCGGGCCGTAGTACATGGCCTCGATCGCGCCGTCGAGGTGGACGCGCAGGAACTTGTGCTCGTTCGGCGGGTCGATCCGGCTGAAGAGGTCGAAGGGGCCGGTGGCCAAGGGCGTGGCCCGCAGCCAGCCCTCGATGGTGCAGTCGCGGTCGGTGGCGAAGCTGAGGTGGTTGCCGTAGCCGACCTCGCCGCCCATGAACTGGACGGCGCGGTCTTGGTCGGGCAGGGTCTGCGCGGCGAGCGGTGCGGCGAGGAGGGCCGGCACGGCCGCCAGGAGCGAGAGTCGTTGCAGGCTCATCTGATCCTCCTAGATGTAGGCGTGGCGTGGTTCCCTCGGGCTCAGAGCACGACCACCGAGCGAGAGTGGGACAGGCGATAGCTCAACCCGGTGGGCCCCGGGTAGATCTCGACCGCCTGGTAGAAGATGGCGAAGCCGGAGCCGATCGGCGGCAGGGTGTCGAAGTGCACCGCGTCGCCGTTGGCGTTGGCTTGGATCGGGAAGTCGTAGCGGCCGAACATCGGGTCCAGCCGGACGCTCAGGTCGATGTCGGGGATGTAGGTCGGTCCCCAGCCGTGGCGCGTGTAGAGCGTGTAGACGGTGGCGAAGGGCCGCGCGTCCATCACGTCGATGGTGAAGGGCTCGCCGCTGATGAGCAGCGGGATGTCGAGGCGGAAGTGGTCGTCCGCCGGGTGCAGCGGGTCGAACTCGCCGAGCGCGGGCTCGTAGGCGCCGTTGAAGTTGAGGTCCTCCTTGCCGTCGCTGAGCGGACCGTCCCAGGGCGAGCCGCCGTCGGTGTCGGGGTTGAGCGGATCGGTGGTTGTGAGCGGGTCGGCGTCGGGCACGAAGACCAGCGGGTCGGTGAAGGGCCCGGCGGTGGTCAGCGAGGACTCGGTCCCGTCCTGGACCCCGTCGCCGTCGGTGTCGGCCTTGGCGGCGTCCAGCTCGGTGGCCGCGGCCACACCGTTGAAGTCGAGGTCCTCCTCGCCGTCGAGGAAGCCGTCGTCGTCGCTGTCGAGGTCGGTGGGGTCGGTGACCGTGAGGCCGGCGTCCCCGTCGGGCACGAACAGCAGCGGGTCGCTGCCGGCGATGCCGAAGGCGGGCTCGGCCAGCTCCCCGACCGCCTCGCCGGTCTCGGTCCCGTCCTGGATGCCGTCGCCGTCGCTGTCCGGGACCAGCATGTCGGTGGGTCCGAAGGCGTAGACCGCGTCGAACTCGATGAAGTCGCTGAGGCCGTCGTCGTCGCTGTCGCGGTCGAAGGGCAGGGTGCCGAAGGCCAGCTCGTCGTCGTCCAGCAGGCCCTCCCCGTCGGCGTCGCCGTGCATGCCGCTGAGGCCGAACAGCACCGTGCCCTGGACGCTGCCCAGCATGGCGTTGGCGGACTGGTCGGAGACCGTCAGCGAGCCGGCCGGCTCATCGAAGTGCAGCAGCAGCACGGTGTCGGCGTCGCTCACCCAGCTCTCGTCCATGACGTGGACGACCTGGTCGTAGCGCGGCGCGCAGGAGACGCGCAGCTCCGTGATCTGCCAGCCGCTGACGCCGTCGTTGGCGATCAGCGCCGGCAGACCGATGGCGTTGCCGACGTTGCCGGGGGCGAGGCCGTAGACCACCGACTGCACGCCGTCGACGTAGATCGAAGCCAACGAGTGGGTGTCGTCGACCACGAAGGCGAGGTGGTGCCAGTCCTGGTCGAAGGGCAGCAGGCCGGCCGGGGTGGTCAGCGGCGCCGGCAGCAGGTTCTGGTACATGGCCGAGACCGAGCCGTCGCCGTGGACCCGAAGGAACTTGTTCTCGGTCCCGCCGGGGTCGATCCTGGAGAAGACGTCGAGCTCGCCGAGGGGCTCGGTGGTGTTCCGGACCCAGGCCTCGATGGTGAAGTCACGCCCGGAGATGAAGGCGTTGTGGAACGGGAATTCCACCTTGCCGTTCATGTACTGGCTGCACTGGTCCTGGGCGAAGGCACCAGTGGCCGCCGTCAATCCAACCGCGACGGCTGCGGCGATCTTGCGAAGGGATTTCATTCTGCGCACTCCTCACGCGCAGAGCTTGCGCTCCACGGGAATCGGGTGTTGCGCGCGGACAGCCGCGCTACCAACGGAGGATGACGACACCATCACCGCCGGCGGCGGGGCTGGTGCTGCCTTGGCCGCTCTCGCGGAAGGCGTAGCCCTGGTGCGGGGCGGGGCTGCTGCCGGGCGTGCCCGAGCTCAGCGGGCCGTCAGGGGCCTTGCCGCCCCCGCCGCCGGCCGCGCTCCAGCTGCCGCTGACCGCAGTCACGGAACTGGCTCCACCGGCGTCCCCGGTGAGGCCGAAGCCCTCGATGCTGACGCCGCCAGCGCCGATCTCGATGGTCAGGACCTCGCCCGGAGTCACGGCGATCTCCTGCATCCAGATCGATGCGCCGTCGCCGCCCGGGGCGCGGGTCAGGCCGTAGGCCCCGGAGCCGCCGCCGGCCCCGACCACGGTCAAGCTCAGCTTGCCGACCTGCGCCGGCACGGTCCAGGCGTGGGAGCCGATGGTGTCGAACATGGCCTCGCCATGCATCACCGGCGCGACGTTGAGCATGAAGTCCTCGAGCACGGTCATGCGACCCTCGAGGGCGTCCACCTGGGCGCCGAGCAACACGGTGTCCGACTCGAGCACGGTGACCCTCCCTTGGAGATCGGCCACGGCGGTCTCCGCCGCGCCCATCCGGGTCTCCAGGATCGAGGTCCGCCCTTGCAGGTCACCGACCGAGATGCCGAGACCGGCGATGTCGCTGTCGTGGCCGTCGAGGCGGCCCTCGGCGGCGTGGATGCGGCCTTCGTGGTCGAGCAGCTCGGCTTCGTTGACGGTCAGGCGGTTGTCGTAGTCGTCCAGGCTGGTCTGGATCGGGCCATCGATCTGCTCGATGATCCGGCAGAAGTTGTTGTTGACTTCCTCGGCGAGCGCCCGGGTATGCGGCTCGAACAAGGACGCCGGCTCGAGGCTCGGCGGAGCGGTGAGGTCACCCCAGTACCAGTGCGGGTCTTGGGGAAGGAGGAAGGAGCCGATCGCGTGGCTACCCAGAAGGCCTGCAGCCCAGGCCGCCACGACCGGGAGGAAGAGGTTCTTCTTCATGGGAAAGGGAAGCCGGACGAATGCGCCCGGCGGATCCGCGCTAGGATCCAGTCTTCGGGAAGAGGTCAGGGGCTGGTCCGTTCAGGACCAGGACGATTCGTTCCAAGTCCCTTCGTTCCAAAGCGGCGAAGGGCCCTGGTTCGTGCCGCCAGAGGCAACCGTGGAGGAGCTCCTCCAGGGGGCTCGGCAGGATGCTGCGGCGAAAACGCCGAGCAGGATCGCGAGTGCAGTCCAGGTTCGGGTTCTCTTGCTCATAACCTTCTCCGCTAAAGCGGGAACGGAGCCGAACAAGCGTGAATCGGGGAGCGAGGCGCGGCCATTTTTCCGAGCCGGGGCCGCCGCCGGCCGCCGCTCATCGGAGAGCGAACGAAGGCCGTTGCCCCGACTTCCCCGGCCGGGAGCGCGCCGGCTTCGCGCGTCAGGATTCTGTTTCGCGGGGGAAGCTGGCCAGCAAATCAGGAACCGGATGGGAGGCTCGCCGCCACGCCCCCCGAAAAAGCCGGACGAAAAGGAAACCGCGGCGGCGCGTGAGCGCTGCCGCGGATCGTGGCGGGTGGTGGCGGGGGTCCTTTGTCCTGAAGGTCGCCTTCCACCCTAACCCGGGAGCCGCCACTCGTGAGAACCTTTCTCATCAACCCCGCCCCTCGCCGCCTGCGCGGGGAAGGATCTAGCCCACCACCAGCTCGACGGTGTTGCTCAGTTCCCAGCCAGCCGGGGCGACGGCCTGGATCCAGAAGCGCCGGCCGGCGGCCGCGATCGGGATCACGGCGCTCAAGCTGCCCACCCCGGCGGCGTCGGTCCAGAGGCCCCCCAGCCTCCGGACCGGCGCCGCCAGGCCGAGCGTGCC
>CAZXTO010000151.1:0-8040 GCA_964643675.1 uncultured Planctomycetales bacterium | reverse complement strand
CGCATGCAGCTGCGCAACCTGGTGCTCGGCGGCGACGGCGCCATCCACTGGCTGGACGCGCCCTACGCCTGCTGCTGGGACGGACCGACGCCGGCGCGGGTGCGGCTGGTGGACCTGGTCGACCTGGCCGGCGCGGCCTCCCCCTTGTCCGTGGAAGAGGCCCGCCGCTGCCTGCTAGCCTACGAGGCCGAAGCCGGCTGGGCGCCCCCCCTCGAGACGGTGCGCGGTCGCCCCCGCCTGGCGCAGAAGCTGCGCCGGATCGCCTACTACCTGCTCGCCGTGAACGGCGGCCACCGCATCCCCCCGACGACGTGACCCTCCCCCACCGCCTGGCCGAATACGACTCGCCCGAGGGCGCCCAGGAGTACCTCGAGGAGTACGAGAAGCTGCACCGCAAGCTGAGCGACCGCCGCGAGCGGCGCCTGCTCCAGCGCTTCTTCCAACGCGTCGGCCCGATCGACAGCGCCCTCGACCTGCCCTGCGGCTGGGGTCGCTACCTGCCGCTGCTGCAAGCCCAGGGCGCGCGGGTGGTCGAGTCGGATTACAGCGGCGACATGTGCAAGCTGAGCCGCCAGCTCTACGCGCACCAACAGGCCTTCGGCCACCTGCGGGCCTTCGGCCACCAGATCCCGCTCGCGGAGGACGCGGTCGACCTGGTGTTCTCGATGCGCCTCAACCACCACCTGGTCGACCCGGCGGTGCGCCGCCAGCACGTGCGGGAGATCTTCCGGGTGGCCAAGCGCTGGGCCCTGTTCAGCTACTTCGACCACAACTCGGTCAAGAGCTGGACCCGGCGGGTGCGGCGTCGCTTCGGCGGCAAGCGCCGGCTGAAGAGCACCCTGAGCCGGCGCGAGGTGCGCGCCATGGCCGCCGAGGCCGGCTTCGTCGTGCGCGAGGACCCGCTCCTGTTCCTGGTCGGCAGCGGCCACCGGCTGGTGCTGGCGGAGCGCGCCGAGGCCTGAGCCGAGCGCCGACGGCGCGACGGGGGGCCGCGCCCGAGGGCCAGAGCGCGAGGAGCAAAACGCAGCACCACGCCCCGGGTGTGCCGGCGGGAAGCGAGGGGATGGTCCGACGGGATGTCAGCGCGCGGCGCTGCGCGGTTTGCACCTGGCCGCCACCAGAGGGATCGGCGGGGATCGGCGGCTTGCCAGAATCAACACCACCCGCGGGGCGCTGTGACCGCCAATCTCAGCGCGCGGGTCCGGGCCAGACCGCGGGCTCCACGGCCTCGAGCCCGGCCGGCCGCTGACCGTGCCGCGCGGTGACGGTGGTGGCCACCCCGCCGCGCACGTGGAACTCGCCGCGCACCTCCATCCAGACCGGCTCGACCGCCGCCACCAGGTCGGCGAGGATGCGGTTGGTCACGTCCTCATGGAAGTGGCCCTCGTCGCGGAAGCTCCACAGGTAGAGCTTGAAGGACTTCAGCTCGAAGCAGCGCGGCCCGGGCGCGTAGCGGACCCGGATGGTGGCGAAGTCCGGCTGACCGGTCTTGGGACAGACGCAGGTGAACTCCGGCGTCACCGACTCGACCAGGTACTGGTGGTCGGGGCGCGGGTTCGGGAAGGTCTCCAGCTCGCGGGGGGCGGATTCGCTCACGATGCCGGATTCTAGGGCCAGCGACGGCCTCCAGGGCCCCGCGCCCCGCGGCGAGCGGTTCGCGGTATGCTCGAATCACCGGGAGTTCCCCGGACCATCTTCCAGCCCATTTCACCATGCCGAGCACGATCCTCGATTGCGACAAGACCGTCGACGCCGGCGGCGACGTCGACTTCCACGTCCGCATCTACATGCCCGATCCGCAGGGCAACGCGCGGGTGATCTTCTCCTCCGCCGCCGAACCCGAGGTCACCGGGACCGACACGGCCCCGATGGGCAGCGACGATTCGCTCGACTCGAGCACCTTCACCAACAACGGCCAGGACTACACCGCCTCCCTCTCGCCCAAGAGCGGCACCTGGGAAGGCGTCAACGACTGCGACGACATCGATGCGGTGGCCAATCTGGTCGTCGAAGGCCAAGGCGGCGCCCCCGAGGCGCCGGACGAGGAACAAGAAGAGGGTTCCTGAGGGGCCGCGAGCCCAATTTCAGGGGCGCGGGGAGGATGATGTCCTCCCTCCCCGCCCTCGGTGTAGGTCCTCTGAGCCGGTTTCCCCCACCCCATCACCATGGCCGCCTCGGAACTCAGCCCCGCCCACCTGGAAGAGCTCCTCCGCCACCGCGAGTGGCTGACGCGGCTCGCCTACCGCCTGATCGGCAACCAAGCCGACGCCGAGGACCTGGCCCAGAGCGCCATCGAGCGCACCCTGCGCCGCTCTCCGGATCACCCCGAAGGCATGCGCAGCTGGCTCGCCACCACGGTGCGCAACCTGGCCTCCAACCTGCGGCGCGACCGGGCCCGCGCGGCGCGCAAGCAGGCCGAGATCGCCACCCGGGCCGAGAGCGAGCTGCTCCAGGACAGCCGCAGCCCGAACGAGCTGGCGGCGGAGCTGCTCGCGGCACAGGGGGTGCTGCTGGAGGGCCTGAACTGGCTGCAGGAGGAGCACCGCACCGCGATCTTCCTGCGCTACGACCGCCGCCTGAGCTTCCAGGAGGTCGGGCGCGAGCTGGAGATCAGTCCGGAAGCGGCGCGCAAGCGGGTGGACCGGGCGCTGGAGTCGCTACGACAGGGCATCACCCGCCGCCTGGGTCCGGGCTGGCGCGAGAAGATGGCGGCCGCCTTCGGCCTCCCCCTGCCCCTGCCCCTCGCCGGCGCCCCGATCGGCCTGCTGAAGCTGGCGGCCATGGTGGTGGTGCTCGGCGGCGCCATCGGCCTGGCGGCGACGGGGATCTTCGGGGACGACGATCCGGCAGGGGCCGAGGCCGCGAGCGCTCTCGCCGAGGGCGCGGAGCCGGTGAATCCGGCGACCGAGGGCCACGAACCGCCGGAGGCCGCGGCTGCGGCCACCAGCGGCGAAGAGGAACGGCGACGGATCCTGGAACCGGCCGCCGCCCCGCTCGCTCCGGTGCTGCAGGTCCGGCTGCGGGTCGAGGGCGGCCAAGCGGCGAGCGGAATCGAGCTGGTGGCGCGCCGCGGGGACGAGGAGCTGCGCCATCCGCTGTCGGAATCCGCCGGCCTGCTCCGATGGGAGCTGCCGCTGGAGTGGGCGGAAGAGGAGCTGCGCCTGACCGCCGAGGGGCCCGGCCTGGCCTCCACCCTGATCGGCAGCGGCCGCGAGCTCGCCGCCGGCGAGCAATGGATCCGCTTCTGGCCCGGCCGCGCGCAGGCCCTCCGGGTGCTCGACGCCGACACCGGCGCGTCCGTGCCGGGCGCCGCGCTCACGGTCTCCGATCTGGAGCGCTCGGCGCGGCGACAGAGCGATGACGCGGGGCAGCTGAGCTTCTGGCTGGCCGGTGAACAAGACCTCCTGCTCGCCCCCGACTGGCACGGCGGCGACCGCTTCTTCGTGCTCGCCCCGCAAGCCCCGCGCTCCCTCCATCCCCAGCACGCGGGCGGCCTCCTCACGGTCCCGGTGCGCCCCACGCCCGAGCGGCTCCAGCTCCAGCTGCGGGTCGCCGGACGATCCGCGGCCCCGACCGGAGCCCGGGTCTACGCAGCGCGAGGCCGGTCCTGGACCTGGGAAGGCCCCGAGGGCATGACCGAGCTGCCCTTGAAGGATGGGCGGCTCGACCAGCCCAACCCCTTCCCGCTGTCGGAGCCGGTCATGCTCTGGTTCGTGGCCCCCGGCCACCTGGTCCACGCCGTGCCCGCGCACGAGCTCGCCGCCCGCGACGGCGAGGTCGAGCTCCAACCGGCTGGGCAGTCCGAGCTGCAGCTGACGGGCCCGAGCGGCGCGCCGCTGGGCGAGGTGGAGCTGCGATGGCGCAGCACCCAGGGACGGATGAAGGTGAGCGGCGTCCAGCGAGTCGAGCAGGATGGCCGGACCTCGCTGCCGACCCCCCCCGACCGCCGCGGCCTGCGCTGGGACCTCGAGGCCTGGCAGGGCGGCGAGCGCATCGGCGCGGTCGCGGGCGTGTCGGCCGAGAGCCTGCCGGCCGACCGGCCGTGGCGTTGGCGCCCGCTCCGCCAGTTGGTGCCGGTGGAGCTCGAGCTGGTCGACCTCGCTGACCGACCGCTGCCCGGTCGACGGCTGCGCGCTGAGCTGGACTCGGTCCCGGCGGTGGACGACTTCGGGCCGTTGCAGGGATCCTCGGCGCTGACCGACGCGGACGGCCGGGCGCGCTTGCTGCTGGAACCCGGAGGTCAGGGTCAACTCTACGTCGCCCTCGATGAGACCGGCCGGAGCGAGAGTCTGCTGGCCCAAGCTCTGTCGGTGCCGCCATCCGGCAGCCTGGCCATCCGGCTCATCCTGCCAGCCGGGCAGCGGCGCTTGGACGGCCAGCTCCGGCGCGCGGACGGCTCCCCCGCCGCCGGCTTCGAGCTGCGCGCCTACGCCACCTCCTCCGAGCTCAGCCCGGGGCTCGAGAGCCTCGGCTGGTGCTTCGCCGACGCCGACGGGGGCTTCGCGCTCGACGGCCTGCCGGAGGCCCCGATTCGTCTCGAGGTCTGGGACGGCCCGCTGCTGCTGGATCAGCGCCCGCTCCCGGGGCCCCAGCGCGGCTTGGTCCATACCCTGCCCGCCACCTTCAGCCTGCGCGTCGTCGCCAACCTGGCCGACGGCCGCGCCGCCGACGACGGCTTCGAGGTCCGGCACCTGCCGGCGCAGGGGAGCCCGCGACGCGCGCGCAGCCAGGACGGGCGGCCGACGGTGTTGAGCTACGTCGCCATGGGTCCCGGCTGGCTGCTGGCGCGCTCGCTTCCCGACGGCGCCTGGCTGGCGAAGGAGGTCGAGGGAGCCCTGCCCGAGGTCGCCTTGATCCTGCACCCCGGGCGCGAGGAGGAAGCCCAGGTCGGCCTCGACGGCCTTCGGCTGCCCGCGGGCCTGCGCTGCACGGTGGTCGGCCAGCCGGCCGATTCCCCGCTCGGCTCGACCTGGACCGAGCTCGACGGCTCCGGCAACCTGATCCTCGAGGGCGCTCCGCTCGGCGCCTTCTCCATCCAACTGGTGGACGCCACCGGGGCTCCCTACGGCGACCCGGTCGAGGTGCCGTAGTCCGGTCCCCCCTCGGCGGTCCAAGAGAAACCGCCCGGCCCCGCGGAGGGACCGGACGGCGTTCCTGCTCGAAGAGCAGGGGGCAGAGGGCTAGCCGATGATCTCGAACAAGCCGTTGGTGAAGGTCAGCGAGCCCATGTCCATGGCGTGCAGCCAGACCTGGATGCCGGTGGTCCCCGGCGGGACCGGGGCCGCCATGCTGGCGCTACCGGAGGCGTCGCAGGTCATCGCCGGAAGCTCCGTGTAGGGCGGGCTCAGCAGCAGGTCGCCGTAAGGCGTGCCGATCGGGCCGCCGCCGAAGACCGAGTAGCCGTGGCGGACCAGGCCGCCGGGGGTGCAGTTGTCAGCCGAGATGGTGACCGTGCCGCCCGCGACCAGGTTGGCCACCGAGAGGGTCGGTCCGGGAGGACCGGTCTGCTCGATGAACAGGGTCGGGAGGCACCAGTTGCCGGCGGTGGTCGTCACGTCGATGTCGACGCGGTCGAAGGTGCCGCCGGTCATCTGGTAGTACTGCTCGAGGCAGGCGCTGCTGAAGCTCGAGCTGGTGTGGTTGGCGACCATCACGCCCCCCGAGTAGAACTCGAGGTAGGCCGGGCTGACCCAGTCGGCGAGCAGCATGCCGAACTCGGTGACCTGGCCACCGAAGTCGATCGAGACGGTCATCGCGTCGAAGACGGCGCCACCGCTGTCGTCGACGATGTAGAGGGCGTTGCCGGTGTTCGGACCGGCGGCGAGGGCATAGCCACACACGTTGGTGTTGTAGATGCCTTGGGCCGCGGTCGTCTTGGCCGTCATGGTGAGGTTGGCCATGGTCGCGCCGCCGTTGGTGCCGGCGGCGTTCAGCAAGGCCACGTCGGTCGGACCCAGCGGCAGGTTGTCCATGTCGATCATGGAGTTCGGAACGGTCATGCCGTTCGTCTCCGAGATGACCTGGGCGGTGGCCGCGGGAGTAAGCGCCGCAAGGGCGAGGACGGAAAGAGCCAGGATTCGCATCAGGGTTGAGCTCCTTGGAGAAAGAACCAGGGGATGGAGGCAGGTCCCCTAGGGGTGCAGGGGTTCCCAGCCTCCGGGAGTAGCAATTCGAGCTTAGGACGGAAACTCCCGGCCGGGCAAAGGAAAAGTCAGGGAATGCCCATTTGTTTGGGTCAGGTTCTGGAGATTTTTACGCCGCGAGACCTGCGCGAACCGCACCAAACCCAGGCCGCCTGGCCGGTTCGCATGCTGCCTTCGAGGTCCGAGCCTGTGTACGAAGACTGGGCCGTGGCGCCCGCGAGGTGTGGTGGGGAGGGGGTGTGGCGCTACGCCTCCGGAAGGCGACAGGGTTCCCTCTTGCAGAAGACGGTAACCTCACCTCAGCCGTTCCCGAGGAAGGCCCGGAGGAATCAACGGGAACCCGCACCCCCTTCAATTGCCCACCTATCGCCCAGAGCATTCCCACGATCGGGCCCCACCCTCACTGTTTCCATCACCGATGGACCTTCCCACCACCGCGGCGTCAGCCGGACGATCGACCAGCCCTTTCCTATTGGTGGCTCTCCCTTGGCTCCACTCGCTCGCTCTTCTGGGGGCCCTCGTCGCAGCCTCGTGTTCTCCGGGTTCGAAGCCACCTCCGGACGAGGTCCTGCTCGATCTCGCTGACACCCTCGAGCTCGTCCGCAACGACCACGTCATCATCTTCTCCAAGATCGCGAGCGGGTCTCCAAGCATGATGGAGGCTACCGATGGTGTCTGGGACCCGGTCGTGACCGCGACTGCAGAGGCCTTTCGTGGGGTCGGCACTCCGGACCTTGAGCCGGCACTCTCCGGTTTGGAGTTCCGGTCCTTGGCTCAGCACCTCGCGGTGGCCTTTCCCGCTCTGTGCCACCTCCCGCTCCAGGGCTCGAATACCCGGGTCGTCCAACCCTCGAGGAGCGCCGCCCCATTCTGGAAGGGCAAACCGGCCGGCGCACGCGTACTCCAGTTCCTCGATGACCACGGTGCCGTTCGCGAAGAATTCCTCTTCGTCTTCGAGGAAACCAAGGACGGATGGCTCCTCGCGAGGCAGCCGATCTGCCTCTCTCAGCTGGGTAAGCTCCTCGTCGCTCACCTTGAGCGCGATTCCGCCAGCCTGCCTGCGGAGCTCGAACCGATCGGCACCTGGTATGAGCACGGACTTGGGTACCCGGAGCTCGAAATCCAATGGTGGCAGTGGGGTCAGGACTTGGGAATCGAGTTGTGCATCTTCGCCTCCTTCCCGAAATCAGAGGAGAGGATCCACTTGATCTGCCAGCAGGACCGGGCCGGGACGTGGACCATCAAACCGGGCGGGGCTTTGCCCAACGGGACGCCAAGCATCGAAGCCGACCTTCACTCCCAGCATTGATCCCATCCCACCAACGGTTCCTGGAAGGCCCGGCACTGTTTGGAACTCGGGGAGAGCGCCCACACTTCGAGGGCGCCAGGAAAGGCACAAGCCCCGCAAACTCGAGAGCTTGCGAGGCTTGCCGTTTGGTAGCGGAGGAGGGATTTGAACCCCCGACACGCGGATTATGATTCCGCTGCTCTAACCAACTGAGCTACTCCGCCGGGCGCCCTTTGGGGGGCGTCGGGGGCGAAGATTCTAGCGGCGGTCGGCGGGTTCATCCAGCCCATCCGAGGGCAGGATCTCGACGCCTCGCTCAGCCCAGGCGAGCAGCAGGGCACCCTCGGGGCCGGCCACCGGGGCGTGGGCGCTGCCGGCCGGGAAGCGCTGGAAGCTGCCGGCGGGATACTCCCCCTCCCGGTCCCGGTAGCTGCCCTCGATCACGAAGACCTCCTCCGGCCCCTGGTGACGGTGCGGGGCGTAGGCGGCCCCGGGGGCCAGCTCGATCAGGACCCGCACGCTGCCGTCGGGCCGGCTCTCCAAGAAGGCGAGCCGCAGCCCGGGGTGACGGGTCGGCTTCCAATCCAGCTCGGGGTAGCGGGGCATGGG
>CAZXTO010000150.1:0-8053 GCA_964643675.1 uncultured Planctomycetales bacterium | reverse complement strand
GTCGCGCAGGATGCGGCCGCCGGGCGGGTCCTCGGTGGCGGCGCTCACCCCGGCGGCCTCCATCGCGGCCGCGTTGGCGAGCAGGGCGTGGCCGTCGACGCGGGTCAGCACCGCGGGGTGGTCGGGCAGGGCGGCGCTCAGGGCGTGGTGGGTCGGGAAGGCGGTGTCGGCCCAGTCGTTCTGGTCCCAGCCGCGGCCCTGCACCCAGGCGCCGTCCGGCAGCTCAGCGG
Organism: uncultured Planctomycetales bacterium; assembly: GCA_964643675.1. Taxonomy (GTDB): domain Bacteria; phylum Planctomycetota; class UBA1135; order UBA1135; family UBA1135; genus J029. The sequence continues at coordinate 7,823 of CAZXTO010000150.1, read as the reverse complement.
CGGCCGCGGCGGCGCGCGCCACCACCTCGGCCTCGCTGGCAGTGCCCACCAGGTCGACCCGCTCGAGGGCGGCGCCGATGCCGAGCAGGTGGGCGTGGCCGTCGGCGAAGCCGGGCAGCAGCGCGCGCCCGTTCAGACGGATCACGCGGGTGCGCGGGCCGACCCAGTCCGCGGCCGCCGCGGCCTCGCCGACGAAGACGATGTGGCCGTCGATCACGGCCACCGCCTCCGCCAGGGGCTGGTCCGCCTCGGCGGTGCGCACCGGCCCGCCGGTGAAGACCAGGTCGGCGGCGGGCACGCCCTTCGGCTCCACGGTGACGGCCTCGGGCCGGAGGCAGGCCCCGAGCAATAGCGCGGACCCAAGGAGGACGGTCATGAACCGATCGGAGCGCGGCGGAAGGAACGCGGGCAGGCGGCGCATGCGGACCAGGATAGCCGGGGCGGTGTTTCCCTCAGGGAACGTCCCGCGCCCGCAGGATCCTCGAGTAGGCTGGAACGCGGGTTGTAGGGAACTCGGGTTCCCCTTCCCAGGAGTCGTCATGCTCGTCCCGATCCTCCTCGCCAGCGCCCTGCCGGCGCTGCCCCAGCATCCTCCCGTCCGCCCGACCGAGACCGTCGACATCGCCGGCGGCTCCGGCTACGGCCAGCTCGCGGTCGCCTCCAGCGGAGAGTTCTCCGGCGTGATGTGGTTGTCCGACCACAACAGCGGCGGCCGCTACGGCGTCTACGTCTCGCCCGCCGGCGGCCGCGGCGTGGGCTTCGGCGCCCCGGTGCGGGTCGACGCCGACCCCAACGACGCGGTCGCCTCCCTGCGCGAGGACTCGCTGCAGGCTTCCGGCGACGGGGTCTACGCGCTGTGGATCGACCACCGCGACCAGGACCCGGGCGCCTACGGCACCGAGACCGACCTGTGGCTGGCGCGCAGCCACGACGCCGGCGCCAGCTGGATGCCCGAACAGCGTCTGGAGAAGGGCGTGCCGCAAGGCGTCGGCTACGCGCTCGACTTCGCCTTCGCCGTCGACGGCAAGCGCACCGCGGCGGCCGCCGACGACACCCTGCACCTGGCGGTGATCGCCGGCGACCCGGGCGCCCAGACCCAGGGAATGTCCTACCTGCGCTCGACCGACGGCGGCGCCACCTGGTCCACACCGCTAACGCTCGCGGCCAGCGCCACCCAGGAGCTACGCATGAGCGTGAACGGCCCGCACGTTCACCTGGCCTGGATGGAGTGGCGCGGCCTCGTGCCCGAGATCTTCTATCAGCGCAGCGACGACGGCGGCGCCAGCTGGCTGCCGCAGGCGATGGCGATGACGCCGAACTCGAACCTGGTGATGACCGGCGCCCTCGCCCTGGACAGCGACGGCCCGCTGGCGGCCCTGGCCTGGACCGAGCGCGTCTCCAGCCACTCCTACGCGCCGGCGCTGTACGCCCGCATCTCGCACGACGGCGGCCGCCGCTGGGGACCGCCCTCGCGGGTCGGCAACTACCCGCTCGGCTCGGTCGTGGTGCGCGACCCCGACCTGCACGTGCAGCGCGACACGGTGGCGCTGGCCTGGGCCGACAACCGCGCCCAACCCGGCGTCGACTACCTGCAGACCTTCGTCGCCGCCACCCGCGACCACGGCGCGACCTGGTTCGAGTCGGCCCTCTCCGCTGGCGAGGGCCGCGCGCCGCGCTTCGCTCGCGGCGGCCGCGACGCCGGCCACGTGGTGATCGCCTACACCACCGACCAGATCCAGGGCGAGGCCGAGTGCGCCACCTCGCGCGACCGCGGCCTGCACTGGAGCGCCGGCTTCCCGGTCAGCAGCCGCCCCGACCGCGTGCTCGAGTGCCGCGTGGCCTGGAACGACCGCTACGACAACGCCGTGGTGGCCTGGCTGGGCAGCAACTCGATCCAGCGCATCCGCAGCTTCGCCGGCGGCTTCCGGCCGCAGCGGGTGAGCGTGCACGGCTGGCCGCAGCCGGGCGGCATCATCTGGTTCGAGATCGATGGCTTCCCGGCCCGCGACGAGGGCGCCGAAATCGGCGTGTTGGTGTCCGGCGCCGAGGGCGCCTGGCGTCCGCCCGGCGGCCGCGACACCGGCCTGAGCTACGACTCGGTGCTGAGCGCCTCGCTCGGCATGATCCCTGGCGCGTTGTCCGGCGCCGTCCAGCACGGCGGGGTCGGCCAGACCTCGGCGATGACCGTGCCGCTGACGATGCCAACCGGAAAGTCCTTGTTCTTCACCGCCTTCGCCTTCCGCCAGCCGAACCGGGTCGGGGCGGTCACCGACGTGGTCTCGACGGTGCTGAACTGAGTTCCGGCTCGACTCCCCCACCCGGTCGCGGGACCGCGGTCTAGACTGGAGCGTCATGCTCCTTGCCGCGGTCCCGCTGTTGCTCGCCCCCCAGGGCCGGATCCCGGCCCCGCCGCCCGTCCCGCGCCCACCGCTGCGCTACCACGAGTCCTCCTTCGGGCTCGACAACCCGCGGCTCGACGGCGGCCCGCTCGAGGTCGAGATGGGCGACGTCAACGCCGACGGCTTCCCCGACCTGCTGACCATCGGCGACCACGGCTCGCCGTGGATCAACACCCAGATGCACGGCGTCACGGTCTGGTACGGAGACGGCGCCGGGCGCTGGACCGTGTACCAGAACGGCAGCTTCGGCTACGGCGGCATCGCGCTGGGCGACCTGAACGGCGACGGCCACCTTGACGTCGGCTTCGGCATGCACCACAACTACTCTGGCAGCGACTTCGGCGACCAGCTGCTGGAGGCGGCGCTCGGCGACGGCACCGGCCGCAACTGGACGCCGTGGGACGACGGCCTGGCGACCGCCGGCGAGTACTGGGGCCTGGCCGGCACCGACTTCGCCGACGTCGACAACGACGGCGACCTGGACATCGGCTCGGTCGGCTTCGGCTCCAGCTCCGGGGTGCAGGTCTACCTCAACAACGGCGACGGCACCTGGACCCACAGCTTCGGCTTCCTCGGCGGCAACTCGAACAACGACTTCAACTTCGGCGACATCAACGGCGACGGCCACGCCGACATCGCCTTCGGCCACGCCTCCAGCACCACCTACCTCGGCGACGGCGCCGGCGGCTTCGTCAGCGGCGACGCCAACCTGCCGCCGCTCGCCAACTTCGGCCGCCGCGGCGTCGGCCTCGGCGACTACGACGCCGACGGCCTGCTCGACCTCAGCTTCGTCAACAACCAGGGCGGCGTGGAGGTGTGGCGCCGTACCGCCGCCGGCGCCTGGTGGCCGGTGCCCGGCCTGCCCGCCACCGGCGACTGGCAGCGCACCCAGCTCGCCGACATGGACCTCGACGGCTTCGCCGACCTGGTCGTGGCCGGGAACGGCCGAGTGGCGGTGGCGCGCAGCGACGGCGCCGGCGGCTTCACGGCGGTGACCGCCTTCACCACGCCGCAGAACGGCGACATGGAGTTCCTACGCGCCGGCCGCGACGCCGACCGCAACGGCCGCCCCGACCTGCACCTGGTCGCCGACGAGGGCGGCATCTTCAACAGCCGCAACCACCTGCGCTTCTTCCTCGAGTCCTCCGCGCCGCAGCGGCTGCAGGCGGTCCAGGTGCGCCCCGGCCCCCACGCCACCCTGCGCGGCGGTCAGGCCGAATTCATCGACTGGGTCAGCGAGGTCCCCGGCGGCGGCTCGAGCAGCGTCACGATCGAGCTCAGCACCAGCGGCCGGGACGGCCCCTGGACGGTGATCGCCGCCGGAGTGCCCGACAACGGCCGCCACCAGTGGGTGGTGCCGAACACGCCCTCGAACGACTGCCGCCTGCGGATCACCGTGGATGATGGCTCCGGCGCCGGCAGCCGGATCGGCCGCGGCTTCCGGATCCTCTGAGACGGGCGGCCATCCCGACGCGTCGGCCCCTACTCGCGGTAGGGATCCTGGTCGGTGCGGGCGCGCTCCTCGGAGGCCGCGTCGAAGGTCTCCTCGAGGAAGTGGCGCAGCATCGCGGTCTGCGGCGCGGCCAGGCGCTGGCCGAACTGGGAGCCGATCCAGGCCACGACGATCAGGGCCACCGCCACGGCGCCGGCCCACAAGGCCCAGGGCGAGCGCTCGAGCAGCAGCTGCACCCCGCCGAAGGTGAACAGGAACAGCGAGGCGGTGAACAGGGCCAGGTAGGTGAAGGCCACCATCGTCCACACGCCGGGGTTGGGGCCGATCATGCCGCGGATCACGGCGCCGCCGCCCTCGCGCTCGCTGATCTCCATCGCCAGCATCGGCGACCACATGTGCTGGTCGGCGTGATGGACCCGCAGGTCGACGTGGCCCTGCTCCTCGGCGACCAGGCCGCGGCAGACGCAGCCGGGCTGCTTCAGGCGCCGGCGCAGGCGGCCGATGGCGTCGGCGGCGCTCATGGGCACCTGGAGTTCGAACCGGGGACGAAGGCGGTGGACGGACATGGCGGTGACGGCAGGACCCGGTGAGTCTAGCCCATCGCGACGGAGAGCCGGCCGCCTCAGAATCTCGGCATGCCGCGCCGCCCACCCCCGCCTACCGCCTGGCTGGCGCTCGCGATCGGCGCCCTGGCGGCTGCCTGGGGCGGCCCCTTCATCCTCTACGCCGAGGAGGCCGCGGCGCTCGTCAAGGCCGCCTGGCGCACCGGACTCGCGGCGCTCGTCCTGCTGCCCTTCGCGGCCCCAGCGCTGGCGCCTTCCTGGCGCCGCCTCCCCGCGCGCGAGCGCGGCCTGCTGCTCGGGGCCGGAGCCGCCCTCGCGCTCCACTTCGCCGCCTGGATCGCCTCCTTCGCCTACACCTCGGTGGCCAGCAGCCTGGTCCTGGTCAGCACCACCCCGTTGTTCACCGCCTGGCTCTCCCCGCGGCTGACCGGTGACCGGCCGAGTCGACGCGAGCTGGTCGGGATCGGCGTCGCCCTCGCAGGCGTGATCGTGATCGGCGCCGGGGACTTCCGGGTCGGCGGCCAGGCCTGGATCGGTGACCTGCTGGCCGTCGCCGGCGCCGCCGCCGGCGCGGTCTACCTGATGCTCAGCCGTCGCCTCCAACGCCTGATGCCAGCGTCGGTGTTCCTGACCAGCTGCTACGGCGGCGCCGCCCTGTGGCTGCTCCTGGCCTGCCTCGCGCTGCGCCTGCCGCTGGCCGGCTTCGAGACCCGAACGACGCTGGCCCTCGTCGGACTCGCGGCCGTGCCGCAGCTCCTCGGCCACTCCGGCTACAACCTCGCCGTGCGCCGCATTCCGGCGCCCACCGTGGCGGTGGCGGCGCTCTCGGAGCCCATCCTCGGCAGCCTGCTCGCCTTCCTGCTCTTCGCCGAACGCCCGGCGCCGTCCACCCTGCTCGGCGGCGCGGTCATCCTGAGCGGGATCGTCGTCACGATCTCGGGAGCGGGGGCGGCGCGGCGCGGTCCGTCAGCCCAGCCCTGATCGCCCGGCTCAGGCCGGCTCCAGGAGCTCCGCTGCCACCGCGCGCAGGTCGGCCAGCGCCATGTCGATGCGCTCGCGGTGGCTGCGGAAGTGGAGCACGCAGATGCGCAGGGCGTAGCGGCCGTGGAGGGTGGTGGCGGTCAGGTAGACCCGTCCGCGGCGGTTGACGCCGTCGAGCCAGGCGCGGTTGAGGGCGTCGAGCTCCTCCTCCGAGCGGCCGGGCGGCTCCAGGCGGAAGGCGAGCAGGGACAGCTCGGGTTCGGCCAGGATCTCCACCCCCGCCATCTGGCGCAGGGCGTCGGCCGCGTGGCGCGCCAGGTCGAGCTTCTCGTCGAGGGCCGCGCGCCAGACGCCGAAGCCGAGCAGCTTCACCGGCAGCCACACGCGCAGGCCGCGGTTGTCGCGCGACAGCTCCGGGCTGAGTTCGCAGAAGTCGACCAGCTCGGGGTCGTCCTGGAAGGGCGGCATGTAGGCCGCGGCGGTGGCGTGGGCCCGCCGCAGGGCCTGCGGATCCCGCACCAGCAGCGAGCCCGTGCCGTAGGGCAGGAACATGCCCTTGTGCGGGTCGAGGCTGAGCGAGTCGGCGCGCTCGAGCCCGCGCAGCACCTCCCGTCCGCGCTCGGTGAGGCAGAAGAAGCCGCCGTAGGCCGCGTCGACGTGGAACCACAGGTCCTCCCGGCGCGCGAGGTCGGCGAGCTCCGGCAGCGGGTCGACGGCCCCGGAGTTGGTCGTGCCGCCCGAGCCGACGATGAGGAAGGGGCGCCGCCCGGCAGCGCGGTCCGCGGCGATCTCTTGCTCCAGCAGGTCCAGCCGCAGCCGGAAGCGCGCGTCGCTGGGGATCTCGCGGATCCGCGATTCGGGGAAGCCCGCCAGCACCGCCGCCTTGGTCACCGAGTGGTGGACCTGGTCGGAGGCGTAGATCGTCCCGGCGAGGAAGTCCTCCGGAAGCTTCTCCCGACGGGCAGCGACGATGGCGATGAAGTTGGCCATCGAGCCGCCGGTGGTCAGCACCCCGCCCGCGCCGGCGGGCAGACCGATCAGCTCGCAGAACCAGCGGATCACGTTCTGCTCCAGCTGCACCATGCCCGGCGCCGCCAGCCAGACGCCGACGTAGCGGTTGACCGCGTCCCCGATCAGGTCGGCCAGCGCGGTGTAGAAGATCCCGCCCCCCGGCACGTAGGCCAGGTAGCCCGGACCCGCGGTGTTGAAGGAATGCGGCACCGCCTCGTCGAAAACGGTGTCGAGCAGCTCCGCGAAGGCCGCGCCGCGCTCCGGCGGCCCCTCCCGCAGCGCCGCGGCCACCACCTCGCCGCCCTCCCACACCGCCGCCGGTTGCTCGGGCAGCGACTGCAGGTAGGGAACGATGCGCGCCATCGCCTGATCCACCAGTTCCCGCATGCGGTCGGGACCGGGTTCGAGCGGCCATTCCTGGGTTTCGGTCATGCTCGTCGTCTCCTGCGCGGCCTATCCTAAGTCCGCCATGAGCGACCCCATCAGCCGCAGGACCTTCGTCGCCGGAATCGCCGCCGCCGGCGCCACCCTCCCGCTCACCCGACTCGGCGCCGCGCCGACGCCGGGCCCCTACCGCAAGGCGGTCAAGCTCGGCATGGTCGGCGAAGGCGCCACCGTGCTCGAGAAGTTCGAACTCCTGAAGGAGCTCGGCTACGACGGCGTCGAGCTGGACAGCCCCAACAACCTGGACAACGCCGAGGTGATCGCCGCCCGCGACGCCACCGGCCTGCCGATCCACGGCGTGGTCGACTCCGTCCATTGGGGCAAGCCCTTCAACCACCCCGACCCCGCGGTTCGCGCCGAGGGCGTCGCCGCGCTCCGCACCGCCCTCAACGACGCCAAGGCCTACGGGGCCAGCACCGTGCTGGTCGTGCCCGCGGTGGTCAACAAGCACAACAGCTACGCGGCCGCCTGGAAGCTCTCGCTCCACGAGATCGGCAAGGCCATCCCGCAGGCCGAGGAGCTCGGCATCAAGATCGCCTTCGAGAACGTCTGGAACAACTTCCTGCTGTCTCCGCTCGAGACCCGGCGCTACATCGAGGCCTTCCAGAGCGACCACGTCGGCGCCTACTTCGACGTCGGCAACGTGGTCCGCTTCGCCTGGCCCGAGCACTGGATCGAGGCCCTCTCCGACAAGATCCTCAAGATCGACGTCAAGGAGTACAGCCGCAAGAAGCAGAACGACGAAGGCCTGTGGAAGGGCTTCCAGTCCGAACTCCTCGAAGGTGACTGCGACTGGCCCGCCGTCATGAAGGCCCTCAAAGCCATCGACTACCAAGGCTGGTTCACCGCCGAGGTCGCCGGAGGTAACCGCGACCGCCTCGCCTTCCTCGCGGATCGGATGGATCGCATCCTCTCCTCCTGATCCGGGGACCGCGATCCGCGACCCTCGACGTCTGGTGCCAGATTGGCACC
>CAZXTO010000149.1:0-8109 GCA_964643675.1 uncultured Planctomycetales bacterium | reverse complement strand
ATCGGCGTGCTCAGGAGCACGGTGCCGAAGCTCGGATGCGGGATCGGACCGCCCCCGGCGGTCGAGTAGGCGAGGCGGACGAAGTGGTTCGGGGAGGCGCTCTCGACCACGAACACCGAGGATGCCCCAGCCACCATCTGGGTGACGGACAGCTTGGCGCCGCCGGCCGGGACCAGGGTGAGCTCCACGTTGTCGACGTAGCCGTCGTTGTAGTAGGTCGCCGGGGCGCCAGGGGCCCGCGTCAGCGTGATCAGCACGTCGATGCTGCGGGTACCGGCGGGCAGGGTGCCGCTGGTGTTGCGCTCGAGCAGGCCGGTCAGGTTGTTGCGGTCGGCCGGGGTCACCGGTCCGATCTGGTCGGTGCCCAGCGAGGCGCCGGCGGCGTCGAGGAAGTCCATGCTGACGACGGCGTGGTCGAGCTGGTCGAGCCAACCGCCGAGCCAGCCGTTGAGCTCGTAGGTCAGCTGGCCGAGATCGATCTCGCGGGTCATGACCGAGACGTCGAGGGTCTGGGCGCCGGTGGAGATGGCGGTCTGGCCGCCGGAGAAGTAGTTCAGACCGCGGTCGGGCGGCCCGGGATCGGAGCCGGTCATCCACCCGGGGTTGTTCCACCAGGTGGCGGTGAAGTCCCCGGTCTGGGTCCAGCCCGGGGTCACGACTACGGTGCTGCCATCGCCGCCGGGGCCGTCCTCGGCGTCACCGTTGGTGATGGTGAGTTGGGCACCCAGGGGAGCAGCGAGGAGCGCAGCGGTGAAGGCCGCGCGAAGGAGCAGGGACTGGAGCATGGTGGGGTTCGGGGGCTGCGGGAACTGGGAAGCGGAGGCTTCTGCTTGCAGGCTATCCCGCGGCCCATTGCAAAAGGCGAAATCGAAGGAGCATAATGCGAAGGGGGCGCCCCCGCTCTTGGCGTGGTCACCGGCCGTGGCCTGAGTGCCGGGCCCCGCGCGCGCTGCTCCCCCCCCGGTCTCCGGCCGCCGAGTTCCGGCCCGGCGCCGCAGCGAGGAGGATCCGCCTGCGGTAGGCGAGCGGCCCTTCCCCGGTCGCCTCGAGGAAGGCCCGGCTCAGGACCTGACGGTGGGAGTAGCCGGCTCGCTCCGCGACCGCCGCGATCTTCAGCTCGGGTTGGCGGAGGAGCTGGCGCGCGAGTTCGATGCGTTGGCGGCGGATGACCTCGCCAGGAGCCTGCCCGAGCACCGCGTGGAAGCGGTTCTCGAGCTTGCGACGGGAGACGCCGAGGTGGTCGGCCGTCGGGCCGACCTTCACGCCTTGGGCCAGGTGGGCGCCGATGAACTCGAGCGCGCGCCGGACCAGCAGGTCCTGGACGGCGAAGGTGGAAGTCGAGCGGCGCGGGATGATCTCGAGCGGGGCGACCCTGAGCCGCTGCGGTCGGGACTCCTGCCCGCGCATCATGCGCTCGAGCAGGTCCGCCGCCTGGAAGCCGACCTGGGCCGGCGCCATGTCGATCTCGGACAGCGGCACCGGGGCCATGCTGGAGACCAAGGGATCGCAATAGGCCGGGAGCAGCGCGACCTCCTCCGGTACCTTGAGGCCGAGCTCCAGGCAGAGGTACTGCAGCTCCATCGCCTGCATCCCGTCCAAGGTGAGGATGGCGATCGGCTTGGGCGCCGCCGCCAGCCACGGCTTCCAGGCCTCGGTGTCGAGGCGAATGCTGACGTCGGTGTAGGGCGGGACTTGCGCCAGCGGCGGCGTCTCGAGCTCTTGGACCTCGCCGCCGGCCATGCCCAATCGGAAGGCGTGGTGCATCGGGCCGGAGTAGCCAGGAGCGTGGGGGTCGTCGACGTAGGCGAAGTTGCGGAAGCCGAGCCCGAGGAAGTACCCGGCAGCGAGGGCGCCGCAGGCAGCTTCGTCGGGCAGCACTTCGCCGAAGGGGAGGCCCTCGGGGCAGGTCCGGGAGACGTTCACCACCGGCAGCCCGGTCCCTTCGAGCTGCGCCGCCACCTGGGGGTGGTCGATCCGGGCGATGACGCCGTCGCCGCTCCACTTCGGCGGCAGCAACAGCTTCTCGCGGATGCCGCGGACCTCGAGCAGGACCTCCCAGTCCCCCACCGTGGTCCGGAACTCGGAGATTCCGCGGAGGACCTCCCGGGACCAGGCATTGGAGGTGTGGATCAGCAGGCAGACGCGACGCGGAGCGGTCATGGCGGGTTCTCGGAAGCCGGGAGGGGCGAGCCGGCGACCCGGCGGGACAGCGCAAATCATGACATCAGTTTCGCCTTTTAGTCAAACCGGCTTCCTACACTCCACGCTCGGCTCCCCAGCGCCATGCAGCCCCACCTCACTCGCCTGCTCGCCCCGGCCAGCCTGCTGGCTTTCTCCGCCGGTCTGTTCCTCCCCGGGGAGTCTCCGGAGCGCCTCGCCCTCGAGCAGGCCCGGTCACGGCTCGACAGCCCTTCCCAATTCCGCTTCGTGGTGGTCGGCGACACCCAGGACGACGGCAGCACCGGCGGCGGCATCAACGACCAGATCTGGCCGGTCATGGCGCAGGACATGAACGCCCACTCGCCCGCCTTCGCCCTGTTCTGCGGCGACCTGGTCTCCGGGAGCGGCAGCCAGACCACGACCACGGCGCAGTGGAACGACTGGAAGACCGCCACCGCCGGATTCACCGGCACCCGCTACATGACGCCCGGCAACCACGACATGTACCCGGGTTCGGGCGCCTTCAGCGCCTGGCGCAGCGCCTTCCCCTGGCTGCCCACCGGCAACAGCCCCGCCGGCGAGGAAGGGGTCAGCTACTTCTTCGACGTCGGCAACACCCGGGTGATCAGCATCGCCACCGACTGGGAGAGCGGCGGCGGCCTGCCGAACCAGGCCTGGTTGGACGGCGTGCTGCAGAGCAGCTCCAGCTTCGATCACGTCTTCGTGTTCTCGCACCGGCCGATCATGTTCAGCAACAGCGAGCCCACCGGCGGCTCGGGCGGCGCCTTCTGGCAGTCGATGGTCCAGGCCGGGGTGACCGGCTACTTCTCGGGCCACTGGCATCGCTATCAGCCGGACCGCATCACCGCCGGCGGCACCACCTGGGAGGTCGTGATCGGCACCGGCGGCGGCTCGCAGCACTTCCAGCCGACCCGCCCCTACCAGCAGATCAAGGGCTACCTGCTGGTCGAGGTCGACGGCGCGACCGCCACCGCGACCTTCTACGGCGACGCCGACCAGGATGGCCACTACGACGACGCCATGGACAGCTTCGTGATGAAGCAGGCGGCGCCGGAGCCGGAGGGCCTGGTGGCGGAGTACGGCTTCGAGGACGGGGCCGCCACCGACACCGCCCTGCCGCCGCTCGGCAAGGGCATCGACGGCGTGCTGCGCAACGGCGCCACCATCGGCGCCGGCATTGAGGGCGACTACGGCCTCGTGCTCGACGGCAACGACGCCCACGTCGAGGCCGGCGCCATCGGCGACTACAACCTGTCGATCAACGGCGACCTGACCGTCAGCGCCTTCGCCAGTTACCAGTCGTTGGCCGCCGGAGAATGGGACAACCAGCTGCTCTGCTACGGCACCGCCGACTACTACAGCGAGGACGAGGAGACCAACTACTCCTACTGGTTCAGCCTCAAGGCAGACCGCACCCTGCGGGCCTGGTGGGAGTACGGCGACGGCCAGAACGTGCTGGTCGAGTCGACCGCGCCGGCTCCGGTGAGTCCCGGCCAGGCGCACCACTACGCCTTCACCCGTGACGCCGCGACCATGCAGCTGCGCTTCTACGTCGACGGCGTCCCGCTCGGCAGCCCGGTGCCCTTCGGCAATCTGCCGAGCTCCGGCGCGCGCGGCATGCTCTACCTCGGCTCCGACGTGGTGGCCTACCACGGCGGCGAGACCGAGTGGCACGGCACCCTCGACGGCGTACGCATCCACAACCGGGTGCTGGACGCGGCCGAGGTCGCGCGCCTCGCCAACCCCGGGCCCAACTACCTGATCACCAACGCCGTCGCCGGCCAGGTGGCCACCCTGCGCGCGACCCAGTGCGAACCGGGCGGCTCGGTCTACTTCCTCTACTCGCTGGTCGGCAGCGGGCCGACGCCGACGGTCTACGGCCGGCTCGACCTCAGCCTGCCGATCCAGCAGCTGAACCGCGTCACGGTCGACGCCCAGGGTGACGCCACCCTGGCCGCGCCGGTGCCGCCGGCCGCTGCCGGGCGCACGATCTCCAGCCAGGCGATCGAGTTCCCGCTGGCGGGCAGCCACGACATCAGCAACCCGCTGGTCTTCACGGTGCAGTAGGCCCAAGCCGCGCGCGGCGCGGCTCCGCGAGCTCCACGGGGCTCGTTCGCCGGATCTGGGGGCGGCCCGAGAAAGGGGTGGCCGCCCCTATTTTTCTGGCGAGCCCTCGGGTTCGCGCGCCACCGCCCAGCTCGCGATCGTCGCCTCCGGCAGCGCCCCCGCCCACAGGCGCAGCTGGCGCACCTCCCCGGAGTAGGGGTTCGGCGCCGCGTAGTCCCCCACCGGGCTGCCAGGGTCCATGCCGATGGCGAAGCCGTCCGAGGGGTTGAGGCCGACCACCCGGGCCACGCCGGCCGCGACCAGGACGCCGTCGCGCCACAGCTCCAGGCGGCCGTCGGCGGCCAAGCGGAAGGCGAGGTGGGTCTCGCGGCCGGCCGGCAGCGGCTCCGGATCCGCGACCTCGAAGCGGGCCTCGTCGTCGCGCACGGTGATCACGGCGTGGCCCGCGCGCAGGTGCAGGCTGTAGCCGAAGCTGGCGCCGCCGTGCGCCACCAGCACGCCGTCGGCGGCCGCGCGCTCCGGGGTGGTGAAGAGGCCCAGGCTGAGCGGAGTGGCGTAGATCGAGCCCATGCGCCGCTCTCCTGTCGCCGGCCGCTCCAAGCGGAGCCGCTCGGCCGGCTCCACCTGGGCCGCCAGGCTCTGGGCCCAGGCGCGGTAGTGGTCCTCGCGTGGCCGGGCGTAGTCGGACTCGCCGTAGTGTTCCGCCAGGCGCTCCAACTCCGCCTCGAGCTCGGCGCGCAGCGCGGCGTAGGCGGGGTCGGCGTGCACGCTCTGAAGCTCCATCGGGTCGCGCTCGAGGTCGAACAGCTCCCACTCGCCGGTCTGGTAGTAGTGGATCAGCTTGTGGCGGTCGGTGCGCACGCCGCGGTGCCGCGCCACCGCGTGTACCCCCGGGAACTCGTAGTAGTGGTAGTAGAGCGAGCGGCGCCAGTCCGCCGGGCGCTCGCCGCGCAGCAGCGGCACCAGGCTGCGGCCGTGCAGATCGGCCGGCGGCTCCACCCCGGCCAGCTCCAGCAGGGTCGGTGCGAAGTCGATGTTCTGGCTCAGCTCGGCGTTGACCGACCCCGGCTCGACCGCGCCCGGCCAGCGCACCAACAGCGGCGTGCGGAAGCTCTCCTCGTACATCCAGCGCTTGTCGTACCAGCCGTGCTCACCGAGGTAGAAGCCCTGGTCCGAGCTGTAGATGACCACCGTGTCCTCGGCCAGGCCGGCGCGTTCGAGCTCGTCCAGCAGCTCGCCCATCGAGCGGTCGACCGCCTCGATCGAGCGCAGGTAGCTCTTCAGGTAGCGCTGGTACTGCCACCGCACCAAGGCCTCGCCGCTCGGCGGATCGGCCTGGTAGGCGTCGTTGCGCGGTCCGTAGGCCGCCTGCCAGGTCGCCAGCTGCTGCGGCGTGAGCTTGCCGGGCGGTACCAGCTTGAGGTCCAGCGGGCTGAGGTGCCGCGCCACCGTCATCTCCTGCGCCGCCGCCGGGCTGGCGCGGCCGCTCCAATCGTCGAACAGCGTCGGCGGCTCGGGGATGTCCACCCCCTCGAACAGGTGCAGCTCGCGCGGCCCCGGCTGCCACTCCCGGTGCGGCGCCTTGTGCTGCATCATGAGCAGGAAGGGCCGCGCCGGATCGCGCTCCTCGCGCAGCCAGCGCAGGGCGCGCGCGGTGATGATCTCGGTGGTGTAGCCCTCGTGGCGGACCACACCCTGCGGGGTCCTCAGCGGCGGGTTGTAGTAGGGCCCCTGGCCGATCAGCACCTCCCAGTGGTCGAAGCCGGTCGGCTCGGACTTCAGGTGCCACTTGCCGACCAGCGCGGTCTGGTAGCCGGCCGCCTGCAGCAGCTTGGGCATCGTGCGCTGCGAGCCGTCGAACTCGGCTCGGTTGTCGATCACGCCATTGGCGTGGCTGTGCAGCCCCGTCAGCACCGTGGCCCGCGCCGGCGCGCAGATCGAGTTGCCGACGAAGCAGCGGTCGAAGCGCATGCCCTCGTCGGCCAGGCGGTCAAGGTTCGGCGTCCGATTGAGGCGCCCGTCGTAGGCCGAGATGGCCTGGAAGGCGTGGTCATCGGCGAAGACGAAGACCAGGTTGGGGCGGTCGGTTTCGGTGGCGCTGGACCGGTCTCGACCGTCTCCGCGCGGGTTCTGGCAGGCGGCCAGACCGGCGATCAGGAGGAGGAGTGCCGGGGGGATCCGGTTGGGCATGGCCGCAGCCTAGCGGGCCCGGACCGCCGCGGGAGCGCTCAGCGCGCCGCCAGCTCCGCCAGCCCGAGATGGCGCGGGTGCGCCTCCACCCGCTGCAGCCAGGCCTGGATCGCGGGGAAGGCCTCCAAGGCGAATCCCCCCTCGGGCGCGGTGTGGGTGTAGCCGTAGAGCGCCAGGTCGGCGACGGTCTCGGCTTTCCCGGCGACCCAGTCGTGGTGCTGGAGCTGGCCTTCGAGCGTGGTGAGCGCCGCCAGCCCCGGTTCACGCAGCTGCGCCAGCCGCACCGCGCGCTGCTCGGCGTCGAGCACGGCGTCGTAGTAGCCGCTGTTCAGGGCGCGCGAGACCGCGATGGAGGTCTCGTGGTTGTTCTGCTCGAAGAACAGCCAGCGCAATACGGTCGCGCGCGCGAAGCGGTCGGCGGGCAGCCAGGGCGTGCCCTCGGCCAGGTAGCACAGGATCGCGTTCGATTCGGGCAGGCAGCGGCCGTCCTCGAGCTCGAGCACCGGCACGCGGCCGTGCGGACTCTTGCGCCGGAAGTCCTCGCCGCGCGCCTCCCCCGCCAGGATGTCGACCGGGATCCACCGCCACGGGAGTTCGAGCCGCTCCAGCAACAGCGCCGGCTTCAGGCAGTTGCCGGAGATCGCGCTGCCGTAGAGCTGGAGGCCCAAACTAGACCTCCAGGCCTTCGTCCGCGGCCGGCTCCTCGGCGGCGGCGCCCTCGCCCTGCGGCACGTAGACCTCGCCGCCCTGGTCGCTGAACTGCTCGGACTTCTCGTCCATGCCCTTGCGCAGGGCCTCGCCGTCGCCGTAGCCGTGCTCGGCGGCGTAGGCGCGCACATCCTCGGTGATGCGCATCGAGCAGAACTTCGGCCCGCACATGGAGCAGAAGTGGGCCACCTTGGCGCTGTCGGCCGGCAGGGTCTCGTCGTGGTAGGCGCGGGCGGTGACCGGGTCCATGGCGAGGTTGAACTGGTCCTCCCAGCGGAACTCGAAGCGCGCCTTCGACATGGCGTCGTCCCAGTCGCGCGCGCCGGGCAGGCCCTTGGCGATGTCGGCGGCGTGGGCGGCGACGCGGTAGGCGATCACGCCCTGCTTGACGTCCTCGCGGTTCGGCAGGCCGAGGTGCTCCTTGGGCGTGACGTAGCACAGCATCGCGGTGCCGTGCCAGCCGATGTTGGCGGCGCCGATGGCCGAGGTCAGGTGGTCGTAGCCCGGCGCGACGTCGGTGACGATCGGCCCCAGGGTGTAGAAGGGCGCCTCGTAGCAGTCGGCCAGCTCGCGGTCGACGTTCTCCTTGACCTGGTGCAGCGGCACGTGGCCGGGGCCCTCGATCATCACCTGGACGTCGTGCTCCCAGGCGATCTTGGTCAACTCGCCGAGCGCCTTCAGCTCGGCGAACTGGGCCTCGTCGTTGGCATCGTAGAGCGAGCCGGGGCGCAGGCCGTCGCCGAGGGAGAAGGTCACGTCGTACTCCTTCATCACCTCGCAGATGCGCTCGAAGCCGGTGTAGAGGAAGTTCTCCTCGTGGTGGGCCAGGCACCAGGCGGCCATCATCGAGCCGCCGCGCGAGACGATGCCGGTCATGCGATTGGCGGTCATCGGCACGTGGCGCAGCAGCACGCCGGCGTGGATGGTGAAGTAGTCCACCCCCTGCTCCGCCTGCTCGACCAG
>CAZXTO010000148.1:0-8125 GCA_964643675.1 uncultured Planctomycetales bacterium | reverse complement strand
GTTGCCGCTCGCGCCGGGGCAGCTCCGCTTCGAAGCCGAGCTGCTGCGACGAGAACTCGCCGCCGCGGCGGGCGCCGACGCCGCGGACGCAGCTTCCCGGCAGGCGGCCTTCGTGCCCTCCCCGGCCCGCCTCGCCGCCGCCGTGGCCGGCTTCCAGGACGCCGTGGCGCTGCAGCGCGGGTTGGACCAGGCGGCTTGGTCCGGATTGCCGGCGGAGCTCGCGGTGCTGAGCTTCGCCGATGGCCGGCAGGCCGTGGTCGATCCGGACGGCGCGGGGGCGCTCTACCCGCCGCTGGCGGTGCCGCAGATGCTGCGCGGGGCGCTCGAGACCCGCTTGCCCGGGCACGGCGCCCTGGCGCTGGGGGAGCCGGCTTCGCCGGAGGGCGAGGTGGTGGCGCGCTTGGCGCCGGTGCCGGGCCTGGGCCAGGAGTGGCGCCTGACTCTGATCGATCCGGCCGTCTACGCAGCCTCGGCCGGGCGGCGGCAGCAGTTCCTGTGGGCCGCCTGCGTCCTGCTCGTCGCCGCTCTGTTCGCGGTCGAGCGGCTCGGTGTGCGGGCGCTGCGGCGGCGCTCGGAGCTCGAGCGGGCGCGCGCCGAGTTCGTCGCCGGCGTCAGCCATGAGCTGCGGACGCCGGCCGCCTCGATCGCGCTGCTGGCCGGCAACCTGGCCGAGGGCCGCGTCGAGCAGCCCGAGCGCTTGCGCGAGTACTACCTCACCCTGCAGCGCGACGCCAACCGCCTGCAGCGCCTGGTCGCCGACGTGCTCGACGTCTCCCGGCTCGAGCGCAACGCCTTCCGGGTCGAGCCGCAGCCCGGCGACCTGGCCGAGCTGCTGCGCCAGACGGCGGCCGAGCACGCGCCGCGGCTCGCCGACGCCGGGCTCGAGCTTCGGCTCGAGCTGGAGGAAGCGCTGCCGCCGATCGCCTTCGACGCCGGCGCCCTCGAACGCGCCCTCGCCAACCTGCTCGAGAACGCGCGCAAGTACGCCAGCGAGGGCGCGGTGGTCTGGCTGCGCGCCGAGAGCGACGAGGCCGAGCTGCGGATCACGGTCGAGGACCGCGGCCCCGGCATCCCGGCCGCCCTGCGCGAGCGGGTCTTCCGGCCCTTCGAGCGCGGCCCGGCCGAGAACGGTCTCGCCGCCGGCGCCGGCCTCGGCCTGGCCCTGGTGCGCGAGACCCTGCTCGCCCACGGCGGCAGCGTCGAGCTCGAAGGCGGGGCCGATGGCGTCGGCGCTCGCTTCCTCCTGCGCCTGCCGCGGACTCCCCTGCCCGCCTGAACCCGATCCCATCATGACCGCCGCTTCCGCCCGCATCCTGATCGCCGAAGACGAACCCGGCCTGCGCATGGGCCTGGTCGACGGCCTGCGCAGCGAGGGCTTCGCGGTCGCCGAAGCCGCCGACGGGGCCGCCGCCTACGAGCTGGCCGCTGCCGGCGCCTGCGACGCCCTGGTGCTCGACTTGATGATGCCCAAGCTCGACGGCTTCACCGTGCTGCGGCGGCTGCGGGAGGCCCGCAACGACCTCCCGGTGCTGATCCTGTCGGCCCGCGGCGAGGACTCCGATCGCATCCTCGGCTTCGAGTACGGCGCCGACGACTACGTGGTCAAGCCGGCCCCCCTGCGGGAGCTGGTGCTGCGGCTGCGCGCGATCCTGCGGCGCGCCGGCGGCAACGAGGCGCCGCCCGAGCGGGTCCGCTTCGGCGACTGCGAGGTCGACTTCGCGGCTTACTCGATGACCCGCGGGGAGCAGCGCCACGGCCTCAACCGCAAGGAGCTGGAGCTGCTGCGCTACTTCCTCGACCACCCCGGTGAGCCGCTCGAGCGCGAGCGGCCGCTGCGCGAGGTCTGGCGTCAGGCGCGGCCGGCGCACACCCGCACGGTGGACACCCACGTGTTCCGCCTGCGGTAGAAGATCGAGGCCGACCCGGAGGACCCGCGGCACATCCTGACCGTGCGCGGCACCGGCTACCGCTTCGAGCCGGTCGCCCGCTGAATGTCACAAGAGTTTGACCGAGCTCTGACCCGGAAGTGACCGGCGCGGTGCGACAAATGGGCATGCCCATGGGGGGTAGAACCATGCTCACGAACCTCTTTCTGATTGCCTTCACCCTGCTCCAGGACCCGGCCTACTCCTGGTCCGAGCAGACCGACCACGACTATTGGCGCGCCGTCCACCTGCTCGAGGTGGAGGGGCAGGCGGACCAGGCCGCCGAGCTGCTGCTGGCCCTGGCCGAACGCGAGGACGTCGCCGCCACCGCAGGCCAGGCCGCGCTGGTCAAGGCGCGCGCGGTCCAGGCCCTCGGCGCCGCCGGCCGCGGCCAGGAGGCCTCGCGGCTGTTCCCGCTCGTCGCCCTCGAGGCCCGCGACACCGCCTTCGAGGCGGAGGTCGAACAGGTGCTCGCCAACTGCATCGCCTGGGCCCAGGACCCGGCCGGCCTCGACCCCGATTTCGCCAAGCTGCTGATCGAGCAGGTCAGCGACAATCGGGGGCGGGATTGGTCCCATTTGCGCAACTACGGCCGTCACCTGCTCCCTTATGGCGAGCACTTCCTGACCGAGCTGGAGCAGGGGCGCGTCGGCCTCACTCCGGTCCAGCGCATCCTGACCGTGGCGCTCCCGAGCTGCGATGCGGCTTTCGTCCAGACCCTGCTCCAGCGCACCAAGGAGATGCCCGGCCCGACGCTGACCGGGCTGCTCGATCGCGCCATCATGGAATTCGAGCCGCAGGAGGAGGGCGCGGCGGATGCCCTGGACCAATTCCTGATCGCGCTGTCCCGGGACGAGGACATCAGCCGGGCGCGCGCCGGGGTCGAGTGGATGGCGCAGACCGAAGCCAGCCGGGGATCGGAGGCCATCCGGGAACGCCTGGGCGAGATCCTGGCCAGCACGGACGATCTGCTGGCGCCCTTCGCGGTCAACAAGCTCGTCTTCCGCGCGCAGCAGGGGACCCAGCTCGGGTACGAGGCCGCGGTCTGCCCGCAGTCGATGGTAGCCCACTACGCGCGCCAGAAGATCTTCGAGATCGGCGACGCCGAGACCTATGCGCGGATCGACGCCGGGCTGGACGTCGTCGACCGCCGACGGCTGGCTTGGCTGCTGGTCCCCGAGCAGTCCAGCGGCACGAACTGGCAATCGGCGACTGGCCACCACTACCGGGTCGGGTCTGCCGGATACGTCGCCCGCTACGTGGCCGACGGGAGCGAGGAGGCCTTCCGCCCGATCGGTGGGCGCATGAAGGAGCGGAAGCTCCAGCCCGACCGGGATCGTTGGGCAGCGGTGATCGAACCCTTGCTGGCGGATGAGGATGCGCTGACTCGCCGCCTCGCCGCGCTCGCGGCCGTCGGCCACGGCGCCTGGGAGTTGGTGGATCGCGCCCTGCAGGATTCGGACCCCGAGCTGCGGATGCTCTGCGTGTCCAGCCTGGCTCACTACCACTACCCGGAGTCCTTCGATGACCACCTCGTCCGGATGTTGGGGGATGAGGAGTTGGCCGAACTCAGCGCCCGGGCGCTGGAGCTCCACTCTTTCCGTCTGAGCTTCGAGCAGGCCGTCCTCGCCGACGCCCATGGGTTTGCGGTGAGTGGGCTCCAGCGGAGCTTCCGGCGATGGATGGAGGAAGGGAAGGAGGAGCAGCTGCAGCTCTGGATGCGCGACCGAGACCGCAGCGCGGAATCTCGCAAGCGAGCGGCGGAGCTGCTGCTCGAGCGAGGCCTGGCGAACGGGCTGGCGGTGATCGAGGTGATGCCGGAGCTGGTCTTGACGGCACAGGAGGAGGTCAATTTCCACTCCGCCCTGACCGGCCGGTGGGCACAGAATGTCGGTGAAGAGGCCACGCTGCGTGGATTCCTCGAGCCGGAGGAGAGCCAGGCATTGCTCGACCTAGCCCAGGAAGCGGCCGTGAGGGAAGAGAAGGGCAGGGCCCCCGCCTTAAGTCAGAATTGGAGTGATGCCTTGCGGGGAATGATCCACGCCGAGGTGGAGGGGGCAATGGAGATCTACCTCACCCTGGCCACCGATGACTCCACCCGTTCCTGGCTCGCGGTCCATTCCAAGCCTCCCCTTGCCCCGATGGACGCCGTGTTGCAGGTCGTGGAGATCTGGCTCAGCGAGGACGCGAGGGGTCTGGAGAACTACGACCTGAGGCATTTCTTCATGACCGGGAGGAATGGCTTCCACTGCGCTCCCGAGACCAAGCTCGCGGTCGCCTACGCGGTACTCGAGTCTTCGGATGATGCCCTCCTGATCAGGGATGCCCTGGGGTACCTCGGCCGCAGTGAGGTGCTCTCCCCGGACCAGGAAGGGCTGCTGATGCGCTTCTTGGCCCGCCCCGGCCACGCGACCACCGTGGCGAAGCTGCTGGTAAAGACTCCATCCAGCGTCGACTACGTACCCGCGCTCCTCCAAGCCTGGGAGCTCGAAGGGCTGCGCGACCGCTCCGGTCTCCTGCGGGCGATCGGCAACACCCTCGACGAGCGCGTGGTGCCGGTGCTGCTCGAGGCGCTCACCGACCGCAACGAGCTCGTCGCCGAGGCCGCCACCGAGTGCCTCGAGCGGATGCGCAACGTGCGCGAACAACGCCAGACCTGGGAGGCCTGGCAGAGGTACGGCATGCACCAGTCGCCCACCGCCGCCCTGCTCGACAAGCTCGGCTCCGAGAACCAAGAGGTTCGCCTGGCCGCCATCGCTTCGCTCGGCACCCTCAAGGCCGTCGAAGCTCTGCCCTTCCTGATCGAGCTGCTCGAGGAGGAGGACGAAGGGATCGCCGATGCCGCTCGCAAGGCCTTGGCGAACATCAACGCGGATTCGTAGCGATCTTGCGGCAGAGCGCGCTGGAGGTGGTCCCTGGGACCGCCTCCGGCCTCGTTGGTCGACCCTGAGACGAGACTCGGTCTCAGGATCTGGGGCTATACTCGGGATCCCCCGTGGCGCTCCCTTTGGCGCCGCCGTCCCCCTCCCTCCTTTTCCCCGCCACGCGCATGTCCCAGCCCGACTCCGTATCCGCCCTGCCTGAACGGGCGGAGGTCCTCGCCCAGGTCCGCAGCCTCCTGGCCGAGCTCCTCAACCTCGAATCCGAGGACAGCATCCAGGCCGGCAGCCTGCTGGTCGAAGACCTCCAGGTCGACAGCCTCGGCATGGTCGACATGGTCACCCTGGTCGAAGAGGCCTACGAGCTCAAGCTGGCCTCGACCACCGACCTGACCGCGATCAAGACCGTCGACCACATCGTCGACCTGGTGCTGGATCACCTGGCGAAGAAGGCCGCGGCCTAGTCCGATGCCGCACACGCCGCCGCCGTACCCGAGCTTCCCCAACCCGGACACCCTCGACGACTTCTTCGTCGCCGGCCGCAACATGTGGCCGGACCTGGACGAGTTCAAGAAGTGGAAGCTGGACCGCTCGCAGGTGCCCGACAAGATCGTCGACTTCTTGCGCAGCACCTCGCTGATCGAGTACGGCGTCTCGCAGTACGTGCGCGGCTACCTCAAGTTCTACGGCCACGACTTCAAGCTGGCGATGTGGTCGGCGATCTGGGCCGCCGAGGAGTACACCCACTACCTGGTGCTGCGGCGCATGCTCGAGGCGATGGGCGAGGGGCTGACCGAGGAGGACTTCGCCGGCCTCGAGCGCGGCGACTTCTACGACAGCTACACCGGCTACCTCGACCGGCTGCGCATCGACGGCATGGACCCGCGCATGGAGCAGCTGGTCTTCGGCGTGGTCCAGGAGCACTCGGCCGCGGTCGCCTACACCGCCGCCGCCAAGCACTGCGGCCTGCCCGAGCTGGCCAAGGTGCTGAAGCGGGTCGCGCGCGACGAGGTGCGCCACTCGCGCTTCAACCAGGTCGGCCTCGAGTCGATGGTGCGCTACTGCTCGCCGGAGGAACGCGAGATGATCTGGCCGCAGTTCCGGCGGGTCATCGCCGACCTCGAGATGCCGCAGGCGCACGTGGCCTACTTCGACGAGAAGAACATGGGCACCGAGCTCTACGAGAGCTTCTGGGACGCCCAGGACTGGTCGCGCATGGTGCTCTACCTGACCCAGTACTTCGGCCGCTTCCGCAAGCCGCTGAAGGACAGCGTCGGCGACCTCGAGGACCCGGTGGAGATGGCGGCGGCCGAAGAGGCCGGCGCCGAAGCCCCGGCCGGCTGATGGCCGAGTCGCTCTACCACCGGCTCTACCGCCGGCTCGAGCCGGTGCGCTGGAGCCTGGCCGAGGTCCCCTTCGGCGACATCGCCAAGGAGCGGGTGTCGGCCGAGACCCTGTCCTTCGTGCGCGTCAACGCGCTGATGGAGCTGAGCTCGCTGTACGCGACGCGCATGTTCCTGCGCGACTTCCGCCAGGACACCGAGTTCTGCCAGTTCATGAGCATCTGGTACTTCGAGGAGATGCGCCACTACCTGGTGCTGGCCGAGTACCTGAAGCAGTTCGGGCTCGAGCCGCAGCCGGAAGAGCTGCCGGCGCTCGACACCGAGCTGAAGGAGGCGCCCTGGCCGCCGACCCTGGCCATGCACTGGTGCGGCGAGCTGCGGCTCGGCATCTGGTACCTGCGCTGGGCCGAGTCGGTCGACGACGAGGACCCGGTGCTGGCCGGCATCTTCCGCACCATCGCCGAGGACGAGTACCGCCACGCCCAGTGCTACGAGGAATTCATGCAGCGGGCGCTGGAGCGCCAGCCCGAGGTGCTGCTCGACTTCCTCAACACCGCCAAGTGGATGCTGGTCAACCCGCAAGGCGACAAGCACCCGACTACCTTCGCCGAGGCCAGCGTCGACGGCCTGGCGGTGTCTGACCACATCGACGGCTACGAGTCCTTCCTGCGCCGGGTGCAGGACAACGTCACCGCCGAGGACGAGGCGCGGCTCGAGCGCCGCATCCTCAAGACCCTGTCGCGGCTCGCCGGCCGCGAGCTGAGCGGCCGCGCCGACCTGGTGCGGCTGACCCGCGAGCTGAGCCGGACCCGCGCCGACGCAGCCGCCCCCTCCGAGGCCACCTCATGAGCACGATCCCCGTCCCGCCCGAGGCCCGCGTCGACACCGGCGACAGCGGCGTCCACTACGACACGCCGCCGCTGGTGTTCGAGCGCCTGCTCGACCGCAACATGAACTACAGCTCGGGCTACTACCTGAGCGGGGCGGAGTCGCTGGACGAGGCCCAGATCGCCAAGATGGACAAGATCGCGGCGATGTGCGGCTTCCAGCCGGGCGATCGGGTGCTCGACCTCGGCTGCGGCTGGAGCGGCCCGGCGACCTACTTCGCCGACGTGCACGGCTGCCAGGTCACCGGCTACACCCTCAGCGACACCCAGCGCGCCTTCGCCATGAGGCGCGCCGAGGCCCGCGGCTGCGCCGAGCGGCTCGACATCCGGGTGCAGAACGTGCTCGACGCCGAGCTCGAGGAGGGCCGCTACGACCACATCATCTTCCTCGAGAGCATCATCCACATGTGGGAGAAGGACCAGATCTTCGCCCGCTGCCACGCGGCGCTGAAGCCGGGCGGGATGCTGTTCGTGCAGGAGAGCTGCTACGACAAGAACTCGCGCACCGACGAGTACCGCAGCGACCGCGGCTTCCAGGCGGTGGACGAGGCCTTCGGCGACACCACCGTCATGGTGTCGGCGGGGGAGATGCTGAAGCAGATGGAGGAGCAGGGGCTGTCGCCGGTCTACGTCGAGAACATCAGCAACCACTACAAGCGCACCCTGGCGCAGTGGTGCGAGAACCTCGACGAGCACGCCGAGGAGATGAAGGCGGCCGACGCCGAGTTCTTCCCGCTGCTGCGGCGGTACCTCATGCTGGCCCTGTCGACCTACCGCCTGGAGCAGACCCAGTGCTTCCTGTTCGCGGCCCAGAAGGCGCCCCAGGACTGGGTGCGCCGCTTCGCCGGTCCGACGGCGTGAGCGCGGTGGAGCAGCCGGGCGGGAGCGCGTGGCCGGACCGCCGGCCGGTGCCGGGCGGCGAGGAGCTCGCGAGCGGCGAGGAGCTGTTCGAGGCCATCGAGAGCGCCGCGGCGGAGCGGCCGCAGGAGATCGGCCTGCGGCTGGTGACCGACCTGCAGGGCTCGGTGCGGGAGTTCACCCGGGTCGAGCTGCGCGAGCTGGCGCGGCGCGGGGCCGCCGCCTATCGCGCC
>CAZXTO010000147.1:0-8132 GCA_964643675.1 uncultured Planctomycetales bacterium | reverse complement strand
CGCGACGCGGTCGGCGCCGACGGCCTGCCCGCCGAGCTGAGCGCGGCCCTGGCCGAGGCCATGGACCGCTTCTTCGGCGGCTACCGCGAGCCGCTGCTGCCCGCCGGCGGCATGCCCGGGGCCGCCAGCCAGGAGGAGCTGCGGGCCGGCCGCTCGGGCTACGCGGTGAAGTGCACCCAGTGCCACGGCGTGACCGGCGCCGCCGACACCGGCACCGCGGCGCTGCTCAAGCCGCGCCCGCGCAGCTTCCGGAGCGGCCAGATCAAGTTCACCAGCACCGCGGCCGGGGAGCCGCCGCTGCGGCGGGACCTCGAGCGGCTGATCCGCGACGGCGTCCCGACCACCTCGATGGCCGGCTTCCCGACCCTGCCCGAGAACGCGCACCGCGAGCTGGCCAGCTACACCCAGTACCTGCTGATGCGCGGGGCGACCGAGCGGGAGGCGCTGTCCCGCCTGACCGCAGGGGTCGCGGCGGGCACGGCCGGGGCGGCCGCCGCCACCGATGAAACGGCTTCCCAACAAGCCGATGAGGCTGTTTCCGGCGCCTACGGGGCGGTACGCGAGGCCTGGGCGGGCGCGGAGGATGCCCCGCCGCCGATCCCCGAGACTGCCCCCGACCAGGAGGCCCACGCCCGCGCGGCCGAGCTCTTCGCGTCGGCCGCCTGCCTGTCCTGCCACGGGGCCGATGGCGCCGGCAAGGGGCCGGCCAGCTTCGCCGACGGTCAGTGGTTGCTGCGCGACCAATGGGGCAACGAGGCCCGGCCGCGCGCCTTCGCCGACGGCAAGTGGTTCGGCGGCAGCGAGCCCGAGGACCTCTACCGGCGCATCGCCCACGGCGTGAAGGGTACGCCGATGCCGCCCAGCGCCGACCGCCTGACGCCGGAGGAGATCTGGGCCCTGGTCCACTACGTCCAGGCCTTCGTCGAGGAGGACGAGTGATGAACGAGCCGCGCTACTTCCCCTGGATCCACCGCCTGGCCTGGGCCTCGCTGGTGGTCTCCGTCCTGCTCACGATCGGGCTCGGCGGCGCCGTCACCAGCGCCGAGGTGGGCATGGCCTACCCGACCTGGCCCGACATGAACGGCGCCAGCCTGTTCAACTTCTTCTACGGCGAGCTCGCCGGACAGTACGGCAGCGGCGCCAACCTCGAGCACACCCACCGCCAGGCCGGCGCCCTGATCGGGCTGCTGTGCATCGCGATGGTGGTGGCCAGCCTCGCCAGCAAGGGCGTGCCGGCGGCGTGGAAGAAGCTGTCGGTCGGCATCCTGCTGCTGGTGATCGTGCAGGGTCTGCTCGGCGCCTTCCGCGTGACCGAGAACGCGCAGGCCACCGGCATCATCCACGCGGTCGGCGCGCAGCTGGTGGTGGTGGCGATCGTGGCGATGATCAAGCACAGCTCGAAGCCGTGGTGCCTGGACCGCGCCTCCTTCCGCAGCCCCGAGGCCGGCCGCCTGCGGCTGTGGAGCCTGATCGCGATCGTGGTGCTGTTCCTCAACCTGATCGCCGCCGCCAGCCTGCGCCACAAGGAGGCGGCCTTCGGCGGCCACTTCGTGCTCGCGCTCACCGCCAGCGCCGTGTTGCTCGGGGTGATCTGGCTGTGCGCGCGCCACTTCCGCAGCCACCCGCGGCTGCGGAGCCAGGCGCGCTGGCTGGCCAACCTGCTCGGCGTGCAGCTCGGGCTCGGGCTCGGCACCTGGGCCTTCATCTGGGGGCCGCTGGTCGGCGGCATCGAGACCGAGAAGGGCCGCTTCCTGGCCCAGGCCGGCTTCGCCACCGCCCACCTGTTGGTCGGAGTCTGCGTGCTGGCGGTGGTCACGGCGGTGTACCTGGAAGCCCGCCACCGCGTGCTCGACCAGGCCGGCGCGGCCGATCCGGCGGCGGGCGGAGCCGGCGCCGCATGAGCAGCCGCCTCGGCGACTGGGTGGCGCTGACCAAGGCGCGCATCCAGCTCGTGGCCACGGTGGCCGCGGTGGCCTGCATGTGGATCGCCGGCGGCAAGTACCTCGACCCGTGGGCGACCCTGCACCTGCTGATCGGCCTCACCCTGACCAGCAGCTCCTCGGCCGCGCTCAACCAGGTGCTCGAGGTCGACGTCGACGCGCGCATGGACCGCACCAAGGACCGGCCGCTGCCGGCCGGCCGGATCCCGGTCGCGACCGCGCGCCGCTTCGGCTACCTGAGCGGAGCGATCGGCACCCTTTGGCTGGGCGTGTTCCTGAACCCGCTGACCGCCTGGCTGGCGGCGGTGATGATCGTGCTCTACGTGTGGGTGTACACGCCGCTCAAGCGGGTGACCGTGCTGAACACCCTGGTCGGCGGCGTGCCCGGCGCGCTGCCGCTGCTGGTCGGCTGGGCCGCCGCCGGCCGCGGGCTCGACATCTTCGCCGGCATCCTGTTCGGCATCCTCTACCTGTGGCAGTTCCCCCACTTCCTGGCGATCGCCTGGCTCTACCGCCAGGACTACGAGCGCGGCGGCTTGAAGATGCTGTCCAACGTCGACGACAGCGGCAAGGTCAGCGCCCGCCAGGCGGCCTACTACGGCATCGCGCTGGTGCCGGTCGCGCTGCTGCCGACCCTGATCGGCTACGCCGGCAAGCTCTACTTCTACTCCGCCCTCTCCCTCACCCTCGGCTTCCTCGCCTTCACCCTCCACTTCGGCCTGCAGCGGACCGACAAGCGCGCGCGGCTGTTGTTGTGGGCCAGCCTGGTGCACCTGCCGCTGCTGATGGCGGCGCTGGTGGTGGACGCGCTGGTGTAAGGGCTTCGTCGCGACTCCATCCGAACGGATCGTGGACGCGACGCCGGTTAGCTCAAGAGCTCGCCCGGAGGGTCACCTCCGCCGCCTGACCTGCCACGACCTCGACGGTGACCTCGTCGAGCACTCTCCAGTTCCCTTCCAGGTCCTTGCCGTTCAGGCGGAAGGCCCACACGCCTGGGGCGAGCTTGGGCAGAAAGATCTCGCCGCCGTTGGGCTCGTCGAAGCTCGGCCACCTCCGGTCCTCTCCGCGCTGGAGCTCGAGGGTCAGCACATCTACCTGGCCACTCTTCCGCGCCTCACTCACGCGCGTGATCTGAACCCGCGCGGAGCCCGCGAGCTCCAGCGGGATCTGGATATCGCTGACCGCTGCTCCGCCAACGGCGATCCACTGCGGCGGAGAGATGCGGCGGCCTGGGGCGGTCGCCAACAACAGGTAGTCTCCCTCTGGGACCATCCGGAAACGGAAGAACCCGTCCTGGTCGCAGGGCGCCATGGTCCCGACCTGGCCGGCGATCCGGTCTCCGAGGTCCAGGTGGTCCCATTCCTCCGCCCACCGCACCATGGACCGAATCAGACGCTCAGGCTTGTGCTCGGTCACGATCCGGCAGAGGTAGACCTGCCCTTCGCCGCCGGCCCCCGCGAGCGACCCGCTCACGGGTACGCCGCCCAGTTGTACGTCGATGGTGTTCGATCCTGGCGCCAAGTCCGCGCTGAGCTCCACAGGAAAAGCCGACGGCGCCTCAAGCCGAAGCCCACGCGGACCGACCGGCAGGCCGGAGAACACCGCCTCACCGGCTCGGTCCGTCACGGCCCGATCCTCGATGTTCAGCGGCTCCCGTCGGCCCGAACGGACCACAGGCGACCGACCCGACCCGACCTCGCAATCCGGCACGGGTTCGGTGCCGCGAAAGGCCCGGATTCGGAGCTCAGCCAACGGCGGGATCTGGAGCTGGATCAACGAGGGGATGACCTCTGCCAGATCTCGATCGACCTCGAAGGTCGAGACCGGGCTGCGGCGGCCGTCCTTCTCCGCCGTGACCTGCCAGAGACCGAGCTCCGTCGGCTGGAAGACGTACTCTCCGCGATGGGTTGTCTCCGGGAGAATACCGTCGCCCTGCAATTCCCCGCTCGGCGATCGGAAGCGGAGGTCCGCTCGAGCGACTGGTTCATTGTGCGAGTCCCGCACCTGCACTCGCACCTGAGGCAGCTCGGACTCCCGGAGCTGGAGCTCCACCTTCATCTCGAGCGACCCCGACTCCGGCGCATCCAACTCGATGCTCTGCCATTCGAAGGCCGGGCCGCCCAGCTTGAGCTGCAGAGGGCCAGGGGGAAGGCAACCGATCCGGAGGTGCCCCGCCCGGTCGGGCCGACGACCGGCGAAGTAGCGATAGGTCACGCCGTCCCAAGCCAGCTCGGTGGCTTCAGGCGTCGGGCTGTTGGCAAGGAAGCCTGGGTAACGATGGGAGAGCCGGGCCGAGGAGGCCGGCGCACCGCCGGTGGTGACCACCTCCAGATCAAGGGCGCAACCGGGCTTCAGCCACAGCTCGAGCTCACCCTGGTCCTGCCCGAGCTCCAGCGGCGTTTCGGTCTTCAGCCACCCGCGCTCATGCAGTGCATAGGCCAGGTACTGACCTGCGGGCAAGCGGAAGGCGAAGCGGCCAGAAGCGTCGGTCTTGCCCTCGAAAGCCGGCGGCCACACAGCTTGGCCGGGTTCGAAGATGGCTAGCTCGGCGCCAGCGGCTAGCGCGCCGGAGGGATCGAGCAGGACGCCGCGTACTTTGATCGAGACAGGCAGGACCAACCGGACCTCCTCTTCCAACGCGACTGGATGGAGCGCCGCCACCGCGCCGTCCTTGCGCGCGGCGACCCAGCAGCCGCGGCGCCGGCTCTGCTCCAGCAGGCCGGTCACGGCCAAGCTGCCGTCGGCTGCGGTCCGCCCGCGGTAGTTGGGCTCGCACAAGCCCCTGCCATAGACCTGGTCCGTCCTCGTGTTGGCCGGAAGCTCGATCTCGTGGGCGTAGACCTCCGCTCCGTCCACCGGAGCGCCGTTGGAGTCCACGACCGTGACCTTGAAACCAGCGCCGCGCTCGAGGACCAGCTCCACGACGACCGGATCGAGTCCGTCCAAGGCGGATTCCAGAGCGCGGTTCTCGCGGAGGAAGGAGGCGGCGGTCGCCTCCACCCCATCCGCCTGCAACGGCGTGAAGGGGAATTCCGCCTCCCCCAGCGCATCGGTGACTCCGTGTTGGCTCCAGAAGGCCCGCGGATCGCTGTAGCCGAAGACGGCGACCCGGGCTCCGGCGACCGGATTGCCGAATACATCCGTGACGTGGAGGACCATCCTGCGCCCGGGCGCGAGGCTGAGGAGACCAAGGTCCCAGTCCTCTGTTGGCGGCGGGGCGTTGAGGAAGACCTCGTGTCCCAAGCTGGCTCCACCTGCTTCCGCGACCACAGCCAAGCCACCCTCCAAGCGCGGCCGGGGGAACCGAATCCGGCCTTCGGCATCCGACCGGGCCTCACCGAAGGAGCTCGCATACTGGGAGGGATCGAAACCCCGCTTGGCGCCAGGGTCGTTCCATGGCATCGCGGCAAAGAACCGCACGCGAGCATCCGGCACGGGCGCTCCATCCCCGTCGACCAGCTGGAGGAGAAGGACCGACTCCTCCAGACTCGTCCTGCTCTCGAACCCAGGCCCTGAAGCGTCCGCAGCTCTCTCAACCCGAACGACCTCCCCGCTCTCCATCTCGGCGGCCGCTGCCGCGGCGACCGGGCCATCATCAGGAGCGGTGTCGCCCCCTCCGGTCAAGTCCAGGAAGGGGACGAGGACGGCGAGCAACAAGACTGTCGCTGCCACGAGCCGAATCGGCTTGCTCATCATGGATACCAGGAATGGGGCGGATAACCAGGCCGGCGGCCCGGCCAGGGGAAGACAGAGAGCGGTCCAATCCACGCCGTACTGGCCACGAAGCTGGGAACGCAGCCGGGCGCGCGCCCGCTTGAGCTGGCTGCGCACGGCGTCTCCGGTCATGCCAGTGATCCGCGCGATCTCGCGCGGAGGCTGGTTCTCAAAATAGCGGAGTAGCAGGAGCTGCCGCGACGGCTCCGGGAGCCGCAAGACCGCGTCGAGGATCAGGCGGGCGCTCTCGCCGCGCTCGACCGCGTCGGCAGGGCCGGTCATCGTCGCGGATAGCGATTCCGCGTCCTGTACTCGCCGCAGCACCCGGTCCTGCCGGCGCCGGCGCAGCGCGAAGTTGCGCGCCACCACCCATAGCCAGCCGCGCAGCTCGGTGCGCGCGGACGGCCGGCGTTCGATCGCCGCCGTCCAGGTCTGCTGGACCACGTCCTCGGCCGCCGCTTCGTCCTGCAGCAGCTTGCGCGCCAGATTCCGGATCCAGCCGGCGTGCTGCAGCAGGTCTTCGGGAGTCAGCGGGTCACGGGTGTCGGCCATCGTCTCGGAATAGAATCCAGGTCTCCGACGATTGTGGCGCAGATTCAGGATTCCCCAAGCTCAGGCTCCCTGCCACCTCCTTCCGGTCATATCCCGCTCAACTGCGCTGGCCACCGTCGGCCATAACTCTTTAGTATTCAATCGCTTGCCACGGCTAGCTCGTTTTACTCAATACGCTGTGCGTTTTTGCGCGATATACTGTGCAAACCGTGAAGCCTCGATTCCACCGCCGACAGGTCCAACAGCTCCTCAGCCGCCTGGCCGAAACCAGGGGCCTGCTCCAGGTGGTGGCGGGGCCGCGCCAATGCGGCAAGACCACCGTCGTCCGCCAGGCTCTCGCCGCGGCGGAGCTCCCCCACCGCTACGCCACGGCTGATTCACCCGTCCCGCTCGACTCGGCCTGGCTCGAGCAGCAATGGAACGCGGGCCGCGAGACTGCGACCGGAGCTGCGGGAGTCCTGGTCCTCGATGAGATCCAGAAGATCTCGGGCTGGTCGGAGACGGTGAAGCGTCTCTGGGACGAGGACAGCGCCAGCGGTTCCCAGCTCCACGTCGTGGTGTTGGGCTCGGCGCCGCTGCTGCTCCAGCACGGACTGAGCGAGAGCCTGGCCGGGCGCTTCGAGATCATCCGCATGGACCACTGGGGCTTCGCCGAAATGCGCGAGGCCTTCGGCTACACCCTCGACGAGTACCTCTACTTCGGCGGCTACCCCGGCGCCGCGCCGCTGCGACACGACGAACAACGCTGGCGCGACTACCTGCTCGACTCGCTGATCGAGACCACCCTCTCCCGCGACATCCTGCTGCTCCACCCGGTGCGCAAGCCAGCCCTGCTACGCCGCCTGTTCCTGCTCGGCTGCGAGTACTCGGGTCAGATCCTGTCCTTCAACAAGATGCTCGGGCAGCTGCAGGACGCCGGCAACACCACCACCCTGGCGCACTATCTGGAGCTGCTCGACGGCGCCGGCATGCTCGCCGGGCTCCAGAAGTACAGCACCGCTCCTCATCGGCGGCGGGCGTCGAGCCCGAAGCTGATCATCCGCAATACTGGACTGATGAACGCGGTGTCCAATCGCGGCTTCGAGGAGACGAAGGGGGACCCGGAGGGGTGGGGCCGAATCGTCGAGACTGCGGTGGGTGCCCATCTGCTGGCGACCTCGCGCGAGAGCTCGGCTTCGGTCAGCTACTGGAGAGACCGAAACGCTGAGGTGGACTTCGTCGTCGCGGCAGACGAGGCCCGGGCCGCCATCGAAGTGAAGAGCGTCCCCACATCACCGGTAGACCCCGGCATGGATGCCTTCGCGACCTCCTTCGAAGGGAGTCGTTGTTGGCGCTTCGGCCCTGGCGGCGTGCCCCTCGAGCGAGTGCTGACGCGACCGGCGGGGAGATGGTTGAAGGAGACCTGATTCCGATCGGCCAGCCGGATCACGCCGTGTGAATCCTCTCGAACACGGTAGGTTCCAGAGTGGATGCCCTTCGGATTGGCGACCTCCCGCTCGGGAGGCCCTTTCCCCGCGACCCGGCGAGGCGCCGAGGCCGCCTGGAGGTGGGTCGGCTCAGCTAGCGCGCCGAGGTCATCGCCACCGCCAGGGCCACGCTGCCGGCGGTCAGGCCGACCCCGAAGGCGGCGGTCCACCAGAACAGCCAGCCGCGCAGGCCGAAGTCATCGGCCTTCATGAAGGCGCGCAGGAAGGCGATCGGCGGGAACAGGCCGATCAGGGCCGAGACCGCGCCCTCGCGCTGGAGCAGGACCAACTCGACGCGCAACCAGGCCACCGTGAAGACCAGGCCGGCGGCGGCGGTCAGCAGGCTGAAGCCCCGGATGATGCCCTCGGAGGTCAGCGTCGGATCGGCGCCGAGCAGCAGGCTCAGGACCAGGGCGACCCAGGTGACCGCCAGGAAGTGCCAATAGGTGGCCAGGTTGAC
>CAZXTO010000146.1:0-8285 GCA_964643675.1 uncultured Planctomycetales bacterium | reverse complement strand
GACGTCTCCCCCGGCCTCGAGGCCGGCGACCTGGTGGCGCTGCTGCCGGCCGCCGGCGACGAGGTGCTCGGCTGGGGGGTCTTCCACCCCGACTCGCTGATCACCTGGCGCGAGCTGCGCCGCGGCCCGGCGCCGCCCGACGAGCAGTGGGTGCGCGACCAGGCCGAGGCCGCCGCCCGCCGCCGCCTCGACTCCCCCGACCTCGACGCCGAGCTGTGCCGGGTGATCCACGCCGAGGGCGACGACTTCCCGGCCCTGGTCGTGGACCGCTACGGCGAGCTGCTGTCGGTCGAGCTCTACTCGACCGCCGCCGTGCCGCTGGCGCAGATCGCCCTGCCGGTGCTCCACGAGACCCTCGGCACCAAGCACCACCAAGTCCGGCTGGACGCCGCCGTCGCCCGCGCCGAGCACGAGCAACCCTTCTGCGACCGCTCCGACGGCTGCCCCGAGGTGCTGCAGGTGAACGAGAACGGCCTGCGCTTCGAGATCGACCTGCGCCGCGGCCACAAGACCGGCTTCTTCCTCGACCAGCGCCACAACCGCGCCCGCCTGCGGCGCCAGGTCGAGGCCCTCGACGCCCCCGAGGTCTTGGACGTCTGCTGCTACAGCGGCGGCTTCGCCCTGTCCGCCGCGGCCGGCGGCGCCAAGGCGGTCACCGCCATCGACCTCGACGAGGAGGCGCTCCACACCGCCAAGCGCAACGCCAACCTCAACCAGGAGCGGCGGGTCAAGTTCACCCAGGCCGACGCCTTCAGCTACCTGCGCACCCTCGCGGCTAACGAGCGCCGCTTCGACGTGGTCGTGCTCGACCCGCCGAAGTTCATCTCCAACCGGCGCGAGGTGGAGGACGGCATGGCCAAGTACCACGACCTCAACAAGCTGGCGATCCCGCTGGTGCGCGAGGGCGGCCTGCTGCTGAGCTGCTCCTGCTCCGGACTGCTCAGCTCGGTCGACTTCCAGGAGCGGGTGCGCCAGGCGGCGCGTCGGGCCGGCCGCACCCTGCGGCTCGAGCGCCTGACCGGCGCCGGACCGGATCACCCGGTGCGCTTGGACTTCCCCGAGGGCGCCTACCTGAAGGCGATGTGGCTGCGGGTCGGCTGAGCCGGCTCGCGCTCCCTACTGAGCCCCATCGGGGTCGTAGACGTAGCCCTCGAGGCGGCGCCGACTGACGCCCTCTTCGGAGGCCTTGCGTCGACGCAGCACCAGGACCTCCTCGCGGCCGTCGCCGTCGAAGTCCCGCACCGCCATCGCCTGCGGCAGCGCCCAGCCCTTGGGCGCCGGGCGCACGAAGGCCGGCTCGCGCTGCTCGGCCATCTGCACCAGCAGGGAGGCGCGACCGAGCAACCACCCGACCAGGGTGTCGGCGTCGATGTCGAGC
This sequence comes from uncultured Planctomycetales bacterium, assembly GCA_964643675.1. Lineage (GTDB taxonomy): Bacteria > Planctomycetota > UBA1135 > UBA1135 > UBA1135 > J029. Next base: position 6,907 of record CAZXTO010000146.1, on the reverse strand, counting down.
ACCTTCTTGCGCTTCAGCAGGTCGCGCAGGAAGCGGTCGCCGGCCTGCTCGAGCACGCTCGGGTCGGTGACCAGGCCCTCCCAGCCGCGCAGGCGCCCGTCCGGCTCCAGCAGCACCAGATCGGTCTGGATCCCGTCGCCGTCGAAGTCGGCCAGACGCACGATGGTCCGGCGGAGCTCGTCGGCGGCGTCGCGGCCCTTGAACAGGTCGAGCAGCGAGGGCGACTTGACCTCGAGGCTCTTGCTCTGCGGCATCGGCCGCTTGCGGAAGCGACCGTTCCCGAGGCCCTCGTAGGCCAGCAGGTCGAAGTCCACCGAGAAGCTGAACAGGACCCAGGTGAGGGCCCGCGCCAAGGAGACGTCCTCGATCCGGAGCAGCACCAGGTCCGGGATGTCATCGTTGTCGACCGGAGCGGCGAAGGCGTAGAGCACGTTGCCGGCGGTCGGCAGCTGGTCGCGCGGCCGGCGCAGGTCCAGACCTTGCTCGCCGCCGAGGTAGATGATCACGGTCCCGCCGGCCAGCACCACCAGGTCGTCGGCGCCGTCCAGGTTGAGGTCGGCCCATTCCTCCCAGACCCCTTGCCGCGCCAGCCCGGCGATGTTGCCGGCGTCGAACTGCAGCTCCGGCAGGCGCTCCTCGAACTTGGCCAGGTCGACCTCGGCGGTCGGCTCCATCGGCAGGCCCTGCTCGCTGGCGACGTACTGGAAGATGCCCTGGCCATCTTGCAACAACAGGTCGGGCCGGCCGTCGCCGCTCAGGTCGCGCATGCGCAAGGCCGGGATCCGCATCGTGCGGGAGACCCGCGCCAGCAGGTTGCGGCGGCCGGGAGTCCCGCCGACGTCCAGCTCGAGCGAGCTGCTCATGCGCAGCTCAGGCCCCGCCACGAACTGCGTGCCGTCGCCGAACCACAGCCGCACCCGGTCTCCGAGCGGGACGATCAGGTCGGCCAGGCCGTCGCCGTTCACGTCGCTGACCAGGTCGGCGCTGCGGTGCCCGCGCGGGATCCGGTTGCGCGCGCCGAGCTCGGGCAGCAGGACCTGCCAGCTCGGCTCCGGCCCCATCCGCAGGGCCTGCAGGCTCTCGCCGTCGACCAGGGCCAGCAGCTCGTCGCGGCCGTCGCCGTCGGCGTCGGCCACCGACCACAGCGAGGCCTCGCCGGGCAGGGTGGCGGTCCGTTCCGAGCCATCCCGGGCCCGCCAGCGCAGGGAGGCGCCGTTGACCTGGACCAGGTCGATGCCGCCGTCGCCGTCCATGTCGAGCAGGGCCAGGTGGCTCGGCTCCGGCTCCAATCGCGAGGCGGCGTCGCCCTGCGCCGCGATCGGCGCAGCCAGCGCGCCGGCGAGGAGCAGGCAGTGGCAGAGAAGTTGGCGCGGCGCGACCATCAGCGCTTCCTCGCCACGTAGACCTCGACCCCGTCCGGCTTCAACACGATCAGGTCCATGGTCCGGTCCCGGTCCAGGTCCTCGACCAGCACCGTGGAGCTGAGCGCCTCGACCTCGATCCGCCGCACCGGGTCCTCGCTGATCTCGAGATCCCCGCCGCGGCGGGTGATGGCGCGGAACTCAAGCACGCCGTGCGGGTCGGCCTCGAGCAAGTCGACGCCGCCGTCGCCAGCCAGGTCGCCGGGCGCCGCCGGCACCGCGCTGAAGGCCGTGAAGTCATCGGCGTCGAACTCGCGGTCGTAGCGCAGGGTCGGCCGGCGCGACAGCTTGCCCTCCTCGTCGGCGGGGTAGACCAGCACCTGGTGTTCGATGTCGACCCGGGAGGCGCCGAGCACGCCGACGTCCAGGGTCCAGCTGCTCAGGATCAGGTCCGGGTGGCCGTCGGCGGGGCGGAGCTCGCCGAGCTGAGCGGTCAGGAAGGTGGCCTCGGTGGCGGCGATGCTGTCGGGGCGGGCCAGGCTGCCGCCGGGCGCGAAGGGGTCGCGGAACAGCAGCACCTCCCAGTCGTCGGACAGGGTGAAGTCCTCCTTGCGCCGGACCACCATCAGGTCGGTCGCGGCGCCGCCGCCGGCGTCCACCAGCTCCAGGGAGACGACCTCCCAGTCGCCGCCGTTCTCGTAGGGCACGGCCAGATCCGGAGCGGCGGCGAAGCGCGGCGTCTCGCCGGCGGGGCGCTGCTGGTGGAGGTGGATCACCCCCTGCCACTCGTAGACCAGGTCGAGCAGGCCGTCGCCGTCCGCGTCGGCCAGCCAGGGCAGCGGCAAGGACTCCGAGGCATAGGCCGCGGGCGGCGGATCCAGCGCGCCGGGGTCGCGGTCGGGCACCATCAGGTCGTCGAGCGGCTGCCCGCTGACGGTGGCGCGGCCGATCTTGTAGGCGCGGTCGAGGGCCGGCCGCTGGCCGCTGGCCGGCTTGAGGGCGATCTCTCCCAGCACCTCGCCCTCCTGCGCCAGGACCTCGAAGCCGGTCCAGGTCGGCAGCACCACCTCCTCCAGCCCGTCGCCGTCGACGTCGGCGATCGCCGGCCAGACCGGGAGCTGGCGGGAGGAGGGCAGATCGAGCAGGTAGGAGGCGCCGCCGAGCTTGCGGATGCCGCGGTAGCCCTCGGCCCGGGTCGAGAGCGCGAAGGCGCCGTTGCGGGTCGTGAGCAGCAGCTCCTCCCCGGCCTCCTCGGCCAGGAAGTCCCCCACGCCCCAGCTGACGATGTCCTTCTTCATGACCACCAGGTGGTCCGGGCTCGCGGGCAGGGCGCCGTCCGGGCGCAGGCGATGGACCTGGATCACGCGCTCGCCGTCGTCCCGGCGCACGGCCAGGAACAGGTCCATGCGGCCGTCGCCGTCGGCGTCGCCGGTCTCCATGGCCAACAGCTCGCCGTCGAGGGGCAACACGCTGCGCACGTGGGAGACCCCCTGGGGCAGGGCGGCGAGGACGAGGGCGGAGAGGATCACCGTCCGCCTCCACCGCTCGGGTGCATGCTGGACTCGAGCAGGGCTTCGCCGGTCTTCCAGGAGATCAGGGACAGCACGCTGTACTCGTTCTCCTGCCCGATCGACTCCTTGCGGAACAAGGAGAACAGGATCAGGTCGCCGATCAGCAGCGACTCGCGTTGGCCGATCCGGTCCCGCTCCCAGCTCCAGAGCGGCCAGAAGCCGGTCGAGGTCAGCTCGCGCCCCGGGCTCCAGGCCCGGAAGCGCAGCTCACGCTCGCGGCCGCCGGGGCGGCGCAGGGTGAGCTCGGCGTGCTCCCCTGGCTCCAACTCCAAGCGCAGGCGCCGCACCAACTCGGCCGCCGAGCCCGGGTCCCGGCCCGCGAAGGCCAGCACCCGATCGCCGACCTCGGCTCCCTTGCCGAGCAGCGGGCTGTCCTCCGCCAGGTAAGCGATCTCGGGATAGGCGCCGTCCTCGAGGGTGTCCCGGAAGGCCGCCCGCACCAGCGCGCGGTCGATGTGGTACAGGGTCCGGGCGCGCCCGAGCGGCCCGCGCGCCTCGACCAGGACCGGGACCTCGAGCACGGCGGTGCCGCGCTCGATCTGGAGCGCGACCTCCCGGTCGCTGCCCAGGCCGCGCAGCAGCGACTCGAGGCGACCGGGGTCGTCGGTGGCGGTGCCATCGAAGCGCAGCAGCACGTCCCCGACCTGCAGGCCGGCGCGCTCGGCCGGCGAGCTCGAGTCGATCCGGATCACCCGCACACCCGGCCGGATCTCCAGCTCCTCGAGGCTGTCCGATTCATTGGCCTCGACCTCGACCCCGAGCCAGCCGCGGCGGGCCGGCTCCGCCTCCACCACGCCTTCCAACTCGAGCAGCCCCTTGGGCAGGGGCACGGGCTGGGAGGTGGCGCAGGCGGCCAGCAGGCACAGCGGAAGGGTGGCGGAGGCCAGACGCAGCATCAGAGCTTCTTACGCGGGAACAGGAGCAAGGCTCCAGAGAAAAACAGCAGCGCGCTGATCCAGGTCGCCCGGGCGCCGGCCGAGACCAGCTCCGGATCGGGCGCGAGCGTGTCGGTGTAGCCGTCGGCGACGTGGCGCGCCAATTTCAGGGCGCTGTCGGGCCCCAGGCCCGGCAGCCAATCGGCGAAGACGTAGGCCGCTCCGGAGCCCATCTCTGGGGCCAGGAACAGGCTGAACAGCACCACCAGCATGGTGGCGAGGCCGCTGGCGAGGGCGCCGGTCGGCAGCGCCAGCGACAGCAGGAAGCCGAACAGGGCCAGGGCGATCAGGGGCGGCCAGGCCTGCCACAGCGCCTCGATCACCCCGCCGGAGACCTCGTCCTCGAGGAAGACCAGGATCGGGAGGAAGGAGTAGTAGTCGTCCGGGAAGGCGAAGTCGGGCAGGCCGAGCCGCTCGCTGGCCTCGGCTTCTTCGAGCCCCTCCTCCTCGACTAGGTAGAGCCACGCCGACAGGTCGGCCGCGACCATGCCGCGCTCCTCCAGCCAGCTGGCGAATCCGGCCTCGAGCTCGGCGTCCTCCTCGATCAGGAAGGGGTCGGAGACGACGTGCCCGCCGTCGTAGAGCGCGGCGCTGCCGAGAGCGGCGCTGGCGACCGCGACGCCGCCGAGCACGAAGGGGCACAGCGCCGCGGTCAGGCCGCGGGCCAGGCAGAAGGCGCCGCGAGAGATGCCGCGGGTCAAGGGGTCCCGGATCGCGCCGTGGGCGATCTCGCGAGGCAGGGTGGAGCCGACCAGGACCAGCGTCGCCAGCTCGGCGAGGCCGAGGCCGAAGCCGGCGGCCTGGGCGAAGCGCGGCCAGAAGTTGAGCTGGCTGGCGCTGGGCTCCTCGCCCACCGCCCGCGGCGCGTACCAGGTCCACAGCATCTGCAGCAGCACGCCGAGCACGACCAGGACCAGGCCGATGCGCAGGCTGCGCCGGCAGGTGAGGGCGTAGAGCTCGCCGCGCAACGCCCGCAGGAAGCCGCTCACGAGATCGCCTCCTCGCTCACGGCGCGCCGGAACAGGTCGACCAGGGTGGCGCGGCGCCGGCTGAATTCCTGCAAGCCGAGGTCGGCGGAGGCCAGCTTCTCGAGCAGGGGCGCGAGCTCCACCCCGCCGTCGAGCTGGACCCGGATCCGCCCCTCGCCGAGCGGCACGGCGTCCCGGACCGGAGCGAAGCCGAGCAGGATGGTCAGCGCCTTCTCCACCTCGCGGCAGACGATCTCGAGGCCCTCGCCGGCCTTCTGCAGGAGGGCGCGGGTCTCGCCTTCGAGCACGGTGCGCCCGTCCTCGATCACCCCGATCCGGGTGCAGACCTCCTGCACCTCCCGCAGGTGGTGGCTGGACAGCACCACCGTGACCCCCTCCTCCCGCGCCAGCCGGCGGAACAGCTCCAGCAGGTCCTCGACCCCTTCGGGGTCCAGGCCGGAGAGCGGCTCGTCCAGGACCAGCAAGCGCGGATCTCCGAGCAGGGCCCGGGCGACCGCGGCGCGCCGCCCCTGGCCATGGGAGAGCTTCCCGCCCCGGTTGTGCTGACGATGTCCGAGGCGGACCAGCTCGAGCACCTCGTCGACCGAGCGGCCCCCGCGGAGGCCGCCCCGGTGACGGGCCAGCTCCAGGTTCTGCCGCACGGTGAGGGTCTCGTCCAACCCGGGCGGGTCCAGCGCCACCCCGATCGGCTGGGGGCTGCGGTGCAGCTGGCGCGACGGGACGCCGAACACCTGGCAGTCGCCGCGGAAGGCGGGCAGGAAGCCGAGCAGGGCGCGCAGGGAGGTGGTCTTGCCGGCGCCGTTGCGACCGAGCAGCCCGTAGAGGTCGCCGGCGCGCACCTCGAGGTCGACCCCGTGAAGGATCTTGGTGGAGCCGAAGGAGAGCTCCAGGTCGCGAGCGGTCAGGACAGGCGGGCTGGTCAAATGGGCGGGGCCTCTCGATCCCCGCCCCAAGGATAGAATCCGCTCCACCATGCTGAAACAGCCGCTCGCGATCCTCCTGGCCCTCGCCCTGGCTCCGGCCGCCACGGCCCAGGGGCCGCCGCAGCCGGAGCCGGTCGGCAGCACCCTCGTCAGCGCCTTGAAGGGCGACCTCCGCGGGCCGCAGCGCACCCCCGGCGGCGTCGCCGACGGCTGGATCAGGATCGAGAGCGTGCTCGATGGCCAGTGGGTGCGCTGCATCGGCGCCTCCTTGGTCGACGGCCGGCCTCGCTCCAGCTTCGTCCAGATGATGCGGGAGGACGCCGAGGGCAAGGTCTCCGCCTGGCACTTCGACTCCACCGGCGAGATGTCGCGCTGGACCGGGGCGGTCAGCGAGCGCGGCATGAACCTCGAGTGGCACGACTCGGAGGGCCGCTTGCTGGCGCGGCAGGACTGGGAGTTCGAGAACGGCGACTGCGACTTCCGGCTCAGCCGTCGCCCCGACCCCGACTCGAAGTTCCGGCCGCTGGTGACCGGCCTGCTGCAGCGCGGCACCGGCCGGCCGAGCTGGCGGCCCAGCGAGGAGGCCCTCGAGCGCCTGGAGGAGAGCCCCTACGGCTATTACCTCGGCAGCTTCCGCGGCAAGGAGAGCTCCCTGTTCGGCGAGAGCGAGGGGATGATGCGCACCGAGGGAATCCTCGACGGCCACTGGTTCCACACCGACTACGCCTCGCGGGCCGCCGGCGTGACGGTCTACGCCGGTCAGGGCTTCGTCCGCTGCGATCAGGCCGGTCGCTACCGGCTGCACTGGTTCGACAGCTTCGGCGACGCCCAGCAGCTCGACGGGCGCATCACCGAGGAGGGCGCCGAAGCCGTCCTCCTCGACGAACGAGGCGAGGTGCTCGAACGACATGAGGATCGCCGCACCGCCACCGGCTACCGCTTCGTGATCCGTCGCCGCGGCGAGGGCGCCGAGGACTGGCAGGAATTCATGACGGCCACCTACGCTCGCGTCGCCGAGCCGAGCGGCGAGCACGACCCGGAGCGCAGCGGCACGAGAGAGCCTCGGGGCGAACACGAGCACCGCGAGCACGGCGGCTCCTAGTGCAGATCCGCGCCGTCACCTTCGAC
>CAZXTO010000145.1:0-8286 GCA_964643675.1 uncultured Planctomycetales bacterium | reverse complement strand
GCCTGCCGCGGCGGCTCCGCCAGTCGCCGCCCGCCCGCCATGCAGGTCCTCGTGCACCTGCTGCGGATCGAGCTGCAGCAGCCGGTAGATCTTCTCCAGGATCCGTACCTCGGCCGGCTCGACCCGGCCGTCGGCCCAGGCGACCTCGACCAGGCAGGCGCCGATGCCGCGGCGGCGTTCCTCGTCCAGGTTCCCCAGACGCCTCTTCAAGCCGGCGGTGCCGGGCGGATCGGCCAGCAGCCAGGCCAGGTGCGCGCGCAGCCGCAGGCGCTCCTCGGCGTCGAGGTGCAGGCTGTCGCCGAGGTGCTGCTCGAGCCGTCGTTCCTCCTCCGCGCTGACGCTGCCGTCGGCGGCGGTGACCATCGCCGACAGGTGCAGCAGCAGCGCCGCCGCCTGGTAGGCCGCGGTCGGCGCATGGTGCTGGGAGTCCTCCAATCGGAACAGCGCCAGCGATCGCCCGCGGGCCAGCGCCGGGCCGCCGAAGCGCGGATCCGGCTCCATGCCGAAGCCGGCGTGCGCGACCAACCGCGCTAGCTGCAGGCCCTCCTTGCGCGCCAGCCGCTCCTCCCCCGCCGGCAGCCAGGCCTCGACCGCCGCCTCGGCCTTCAACACCGCGAGCTCCTCCGCGCCGAGCTGCGTCGCCAGCGCCTCCTGCAGCATCAGCAGCTCGCCCGGCGGATGCGCCGCCACCAGCTCCGGCGGCAGCAGCGCGGTCGCCTCGAGCGCGAAGCCCGGCTCGCCTTCGCGCCCGACCCGCCGGCTGTAGGCCGCCAGGGCATCGGCGCAATCGTCGGCCAGGGCCTGCAGCTTGCGGCGCGGGCCGACCAAGGCGCAGACGTCAGGGAAGCCGGTCTTGCGCTCCACCCCTCGGGAGAATCCCGGGCTGGCCGGACGGTAGTGGACCACGATCACCCGCTTGCAGGGCTTCAGGCGCAGGCCGTCGCCGTAGGCGGCGCGGTAACGCAGGAGGAACAGGCGGTCGAAGGGCTCGGGGCAGCGCTTGGCGGCGGTGCGCAGCCGGATCTCGGGGTCGCTGCGCAGCCAGGAAAGCGCCCAATCCTCGGGCAGGGGCTGTTCGCGCAGGGCGCAGGTGGCGGCGGTGACCCGCACCGCCAAGGGCAGCTCCCCGCCTTCGCTCTCCCGCGGCGGCGGCCCCTCGCGCATGCCCTCGGCGCCGAGTTCGAGCCGCAGCAGGTCGGCGAAGGCGGCGGCCGAGCGGCGGAAGGAGCGGTGGGCGCCGTAGAGGCCGAGCAGGCGTTCGGTCTCGGCCAGGATCGCCGGCAGCTCGGCGCGCGCGGCCGGCTCCCGCTCGACGTCGTGCAGCGCGCGGCGCTCGAGGGCGAAGAAGGCCTGGAAGACGCAGCCGAGGTCGACGTCCGGGTCCTTGCGGCCGCGGCCGAGCCAACGCAGCAGGGCGCCGCGCGCCGGCGGCGGCAGCCGGTGATAGGACGGCCAATCACCGAGCTCGAAGGGACCGTCCGGGTCCCCGATCGGGAGCCGCGGGTCGAGCAGGCAAGGCTCGGGGACCTCGCGGTGGGCCGCCGCGAGCCCGCTGCCGCGATAGACCATGCCGCCCGGCACGGGAAGCCCCGCGACCTCGGTGGCCTGGCCCGGCGGCACCCAGCAGTCGGCGCTGGTGATCGAGGGGTCGACCGCCACCGCCCCGCCTCGCTGCTCCCGGACCTTGCTGGCGGAGCCGCTCCGCCCGGCTCCGACCCGGACCTCAACGACGAGGGTGCTGGACCTCCCCTTCCCCCGGCCGCGACGCACGATCGCGCGCGTGACGAGGAGGAAGGCAACGACCGCCACCGCCCATCCGAGAAGACGCTCCATGCCCAGAAAAGCCCGACGAATCGCCGGGCGGCTTAGCTTAACAAGGCGGGATCGAGCTCGGCCCAGGACAGCCCGAACCGAGCTCGAGCTCCGGTGCACGGGCGTCTTCCCCGCGGAAGGCAGCGCCATCCAGTCCCGGATCGACCGCTCGATCCAGGGCAGCGCCCGTGGGCCGACACCTCGCCGACCAGTTGCTGCTTCCGCTGGCGCTGCTCGGAGGTGGACGCTCCCACGCCCTCGAGCTGACGCCGCACTTCCCCACCAACGTCGAGAGCATCCATCGCTTCCTGGGGGATGCCATTCGCACCCGCCGGCTCGACGAAGACCACGATGAGGTGGTCGTGTCCGGACGGCTGCCCTGAGCCCGGAAGCCTAGAATCGCCGCATGAAGCCGCTCCTCGCCTTCGCCCTGTCGCTGCTGTTCCTGGTCCCGGTCGCGCTGCCGTCGGCCGCTCAAGAACCCGCGGCGGAGGAACCGGCGGCCCCGGTGAGCGTCTTCTTCGTCCGCCACGCCGAGACCGCCGCGTCCACCAAGACCAACCGCGATCCTGAGCTGTCCGACGCCGGGAGGGAACGCGCGCGGGCTCTGGCGCGGCTGCTCGGCCACGGCGGCATCAGTCACCTCTACGCCTCGGAGTACCAGCGCACCCAGCAGACCCTGGCGCCGCTGGCGGCCCAGACCGAGGTCGAGGTGCAGGTCGTCGGAGCGGCCAAGGGGCGAGAGCAGCTGGCGGCCTTGCGAGCGCTGCCGCCGGGTTCGGTGGCCGTGGTCGCCGGCCACTCCAACACCGTGCCGGCAATGGTCGCGGCCCTGGGCCGCGCCCCGTCGCGGCTGGAGCAGGGCCGCTTGCCCCACGACGACTACGACCGGCTCTACCTGGTGAGCTTGCCGGTCGGGGAGGGCGCCGCCGCCCAGACCATCGAGCTGGGCTACGGCGACTGACCCTCCCGCCGGCTCAGCGGCGCCGGAACCAGAGCCAGAAATCCCAACCATGCCACCAGTCGGCGTGGCGGACGTGATCCCAGAAGGCGTCGCCGTAACGCCAGGCGAGGACGGCGCAGGCCACCACCGCGACCGGGACCAGGGCCAGCGCCAGGGGGGCGCCGCGGAACAGCTCGTCCCCGAACCAGACCAGCCCCACCACCAGACCGAAGAGGCCGCCGCAGCCCAGCCGAAGGCCGCCGCCCGAGCGGTCCGACGGGCCGCGGGTCGAGCTGGCGCCGCGCTTCATCCCCACCACCTCTGGAAGTTCCAGGTCTCCACGAGCACCGCCCAGAGCCGGTCGCGGAAGCGGTGCGAGGCGAAGCAGGAGATCGTGACGATCACCGCGAGCACGGCGGCGATGATCCAGCCCAGGTAAGACAGGCTGAGCAGCCAGGTGAGCACGGCGGCCACCGAGATGGTCGCGAGTCGACCGAGCCAGGTGAGCAGATTCCCGACGGGGATCGGTAGCTTGGGGCCTTGCACTTCGAGTCCTATCCGGATCCGGCCTGCCTCATCGGTCAATCCTGGAGCAGCAGCTCCAGCTCGGCCAGCGATGCCCAGGCGCGGCCTTCGTGGCTCTCCAGCGCGGTGAGACGCAGGAAGCGCGGCGCGAGCGCGCGCCCGAAGAGGAGCTCCTGCGGCCCGGATTCGGGGCGCAGGTCGAATTCCGGGCCAACCTGCCAGCGGCCCTGCTCGACCGCGAAGTCGAAGCGGACCCGCTTCAGCCGGCCCCCGGCCGCGGCGTCGGCCCGCTGCTGCAGGATGGCCCCGCGCAGCGCCAGCGGCCGGCGGAGTTCGATCACGACCTGGTGCGGGAAGGGCGGCGGCGCGCCGGTCCAGGGCGTGTGCCAGATCGTGGCGGGGTCGCCGTCGAGCAGGTGGGCGGCTTCGAAGCCGGGGTGCTCGGCGCTGACCTGGATCACCCGCGCGCCCAGCTCGGCCATCGGCGACGGCCGCAACCGCTCGGCGAGCACCGCGGCGTCGACCGCCACCGCCGGGTCGAAGTCGGGGCCGCCGGCGTAGGCCAGCAGGCTGGCGCGCAAGGCGCGAGCGGCCGGCCGCCGCTCCAGGTCGCGGGCCAGGTCGAAGCCGGAGACCAGCAGCCGCCCCGGCCCCACCCGAGCCTGCCAGACCCAGCCGAGCCGCGTGTCGTGGTGGAAGTCGGGCACGGCCTGGACCAGCGGCCTCAGCGCCGGAGGGGCCCAGCGCAGGTCGAAGAGCGCGCCGCCCTCCATCAGCTCATGCCAGCTCCAGTCGGCGTGACCGTCGGTCGGGAAGGCGGCGAAGGCGGGGTGGGCAGGATCGCAGAAGCCGCCCAGGTGGCTGAAGCGGTTCCCCCACCATCCGCCCGACCAGTAGACCGGCTGGAAGAGGCTGGTCGTGGTGTCCACGTCCCGGTGACGGTGGGCCAGGAGCAGCACCCGGCCACCGGCGGCGAGGTGGTCGCGGGCGGCGGCGTCGTAGAGCTCCGTGACGAGCAGGTCGGTCAGCTCGGGCGCGACAGCGGCCGCGGGCGGCGCCGCGAACAGCGACCAGGTGTTCTCGAACTCCCTCACCCGCGCTCGCAGCTCCAGGCGGGCCGGGCCGTCCAAGCCGTCGAGCGGCATCTCGATCGCGCCGAGCGGAGTCACGGCGCCGGTCGGCAGCGACCGCGGGGCGAGCTCGCCGCCGCCGAGTCGATCGCCGGAAGCGGTGCTCAAGCTCCATTCGGCCTGGACCTGCTCGAGCGACCGCGGACCGAAGTGGGCCACCTCGAGCTCGGCCCGGAAGACCTCGTCGGTGGACCAGTTGTACTTCGAGAAGCGCGCCAGCGGCACGGTCGGCGCGTTCCAGCGCCGCAGCTCCTTCGCGCCGTAGACGCCCTTGGATTCGAAGAAGGGGTCGAGGAAGCCGACATGGGCTTGGCTCTGGCCGGGGAAGTCGTTGAGCATCAGCAGCTGGTAGCCGCCGTAGCCGGGGGTCCGGAGCATGGCCTCGTGCTCGGACTGGTAGAGCGCCGCCTGGAAGCGGGCCGAGGCGCGCACGAAGTCGGGCAGCTGATCGGCCAGACCCGAGGCGCCAAGCCGGCGCTGCAGCCGCGCCAGGTTGTGCGGCTGCAACGGGCCGTCGAACTTGGGCAGGAGCGCCGGGAAGTCGGGGAACACCGGCCGCTGGCCGGTCTCGTGGCCGACCACGGCCACCGGCGAATCGGCCACCGCCGCGGCGAAGTCCCAATCGGTGTGGGCCGAGCCGATGCCGCGCGCGGACGCCGCCTCGGTGCGGTGGGTCACCCAGAAGTCGTCGCTGGCGACCCGCTTCCGGGCGGTGGCGGCGTTGTAGAGCCGGCGCGGATCGCGCCGCTTGGCCTCAGCGATCAGGCCGTCGAGGGTGGCCCAGTCGCTGGCCATGCCGAACTCGTTGCCGATGCAGAACAACGCGAACGAGGGATGGTTGCCGTAGGCCTCGGCGATCCGGCGGATCTCGGCGGCGACGAAGGCATCGACGGCCGCGTCTCGCCCCGGCAGCGGCGGCCCGCCCTCGGTGGCGGCGATCCAGTTGTCGACCCACCAGGCGGTCTCTGGCTGCAAGTACAAGCCGAGCTCATCGGCGGCGACGAAGGCGGCCTCGGGCGGACACCAGGTGTGGAAGCGGACGTGGTTGAAGCCGTGCTCCTGGACCACGCCGAGCACGCGCCGCCACTCCTCCACCGAGGTCGGCGGGTGCCCGGTGCGCGGGTAGACGCAGCAGTCGAGGTTGCCGCGCAGGAACAGCCGCCGGCCGTTGATCCGCAGGGCGCGGCCGTCGCGTTCGAGGTGGCGGAAGCCGAAGGTCTCGGTCATCTCGGGCCCGTCGTCCAGGCGGGCGCTGAGGCGGTGCAGGACCGGGGAGAACTCGTCCCAAACCTCGGCCGCGGCGGCCAGCTCGACCGCTTGCGCGAGCACGGTCTGCCCTGGCGCCATCGTCACCCGCTGGCGCCAGCGCCCGAGCACCTCCCCGGCCATCGTGCTCACCGTCAGCTCCAGCGGCAGCGTCCGCGGCAGCGCCTCGTCGCTCCACAGTTCCACCACCGCCCGCACCGAGCGGGCGTCGGCGGCCGGGTGGACCTCGATCCGACGCAGCCGGTCCAGCCGCTCGAGCTCGATCCGACCGACGACGCCGTTCCAACGCGACTGCGTTTCCGGCCCGTAGCTGTGGCCATAGACACCGATGTCGTGGATCTGGCGGTTGTCGACGCAGATCGTCAGCCGGTGCTTGCCGGGCAGCAGCGGCCCGAGCAGGTAACGGTGCGGGGCGGCCAGGCTGTCGCGGACGCCGAGCGGGATGTCATCCAGCCAGACCTGCGACTGCCACAGCACCCGCTCCAGCGACAGCGCCCCCGGTGAGCCGGCCCACGAGGCCGGGATCTCGATCTCGCGCTGGAACCACGCCCGGCCGAGGTAGAGGTGCTCCCGCACCAGGTGCCCGAGCTCGTCGGCGCGCTCGACTCCAGCGGTGCCCGGCCACTTGCCCTCCACCAGCGGCACGCCGTAGGACATCGACTCCCGGTCGAGCGGGGGGCCGAGCCCGGCGAGATCGGTGGTGCCGGGCAGCGCGATCGGGCTGCCCGCGAGCGGGCCGGCGAACCACCGCTGCTCGACGCCGACGTCATCGGGGTCCAGGCGGCAGCGCCAGGTCCCGGCCAGGCTCATTCGCTCAGGTGTCGTGGCCGGCTCCTGGAGCGCCGGGGCTGGACCGCAGAGCATCGAGAGGATGAAGGCGGTGAACACCATGGCGACTCATCCTAGCCCCGCAAGAGCTGATGTTCCCTGGGCTCCTCCCCGCTACCTTATCTGCCATGCGCATCGAGCCCTTCGAGCTGGAACGCTGGCAGTCGCTGCACGAGAACGAGGTCGAGCTCAACCTGTCGGACAGCGGCGTGCACCCGCTCACCCCGCGCGAGCTGGTCGACGATCCCGAGCAGCTGTTCGGCCTGCTCGACGAACGCCTGGTCTACACCCAGACCAACGGCACGCCCGAGCTGCGCCAACGCGTCGCCGAGCTGCACCCCGGCGCCGCGCCGGACCAGGTCCAGATCGTCAACGGCGGCGCCGAGGCCAACTTCCTGGCCCTGTGGAGCCTGCTCGAACCCGGCGACGAAGCGGTGGTGCAGGCGCCCAACTACGGCCAGGTGGCGGGGCTGGCGCGCGGGCTCGGCGCCAGCGTGAAGCCGTGGCGGCTGCGCCCCGACCTCGAGCGCGGGCGCTGGTGGGTCAACCCCGAGGAGCTCGACGGCCTGGTCGGCCCGCGCACCCGCGTGATCGCGCTGTGCCACCCGAACAACCCCACCGGCTGCCGCATGGAAGAGGAGTGGCTGCAGGCGGTGGTGGCCGCGGCCGAACGCCACGACTGCTGGATCCTGAGCGACGAGATCTACCGCGGCTCCGAGCTCGACGAGGAGCTCAGCGCCACGATGTGGGGCCGCTCCGAACGGGTCATCGTGACCGGCAGCCTGTCGAAGAGCTACGGCCTGCCGGGGCTGCGCCTGGGCTGGATCGTCGGCCCCGAGCGGCTGCTGGCCGACACCTGGAGCCGCCACGACTACACCACCATCGCGCCCGGCGCCCTCAGCGACCGGCTGGCGCGCTGGGCGCTCGAGCCGCGCACCCGCGAGCGCCTGCTGGCGCGCACGCGGCAGCACCTGCGCGGGAACCTGGAGGTGGCGAAGGAGTGGCTGGCGCAGCACCCCGGGCGCTTCCGCTTCGTCGAACCCGAAGCGGGCGCGATGCTCTTCCTCGAGCACGACCTGCCCTGCTCCTCGCTCGAGCTGGCCCAGCGCATGCTGGAGGAGCAAGGCACCCTGATCGTGCCCGGCGAGCACTTCGGCTTCCCGGGCTGGCTGCGCCTGGGCTTGGGCGGCGAGCGGGAGGAGCTGCGGGAAGGGCTGGAGCGGCTGAGTCTGGTGGCGGGCGGGCTCCAGGAGAGCGCGCAGGGCTGACCGGCTGGGGCCGGGCCAGGCTGGCGACGGCCCCAGCTTCCCGGTCGCTACTCCGGACGCTTCAGCAGATACACCCCGAAGCCCAGGGTGGTCCGCCCCCACGACAGATAGGCGGCGCGCCAGGCCTCGATGTGGGCGCGGAAGCCCGGCGCGTCCGGATCGTCCGGGTTGGCCTCGCACCACGCCACGATCTGGGCGTGGTAGACGTCCTCGTAGGCGGTCCACTCGTCCTCGGTGGCCTCGTGGGCCTGCAGCACCTCCAGACCGGCCTCCTCGGCCAGGCGCACGTTGACCAGGTGCGAGTGCAGGTCGCCGACCTGGCACTGGAGGAAATCGAGGTACTCCTGGGCCGGCTCGCGGCGCCAGAAGCCCTCGCCCAGCAGCAGGTGACCGCCCGGCTTGATGCGCTCGCGCAGGATCCACAGCGCGCTCTCGAAGCCGTCGAAGGCCTGGGTGGAGCCGAGGCAGATCGCGAGGTCCATCGAGGCCTGCTCGACCTGCTCGTGGTCGAACT
>CAZXTO010000144.1:0-8440 GCA_964643675.1 uncultured Planctomycetales bacterium | reverse complement strand
CCCCAGAAGACCGGGAAGCGGGAGCCGGCGTGGTGGTTGCGGGCGCGGCGGACCAGGTTGGCGCGGGCGTCGTCGGCCAGGCCGAGGTGGGTCATGAAGAGGTCGTCCTGGCGCCAGCCGAAGTCGCCGCGGTCCCAGCGGTAGTCGAGCGCGCGCCGGCCGAGCGTGGCGTTGTCCTTCTCGAAGCTGACCAGGCGGAAGGGGAAGACGGCGTAGAGCTCGGGGTTCTCGACGTTGCTCTTGGCCTCGAAGCACTCGGCGGGGGCGAGCAGGCGCTGTCCGTCCTTCTCCCAGGTCGGCAGCGCGGGGGTGATGGCCTGGACGTGGCGCCAAAAGGAGCGTTCGTCGGCGTCGCCGAGGGAATCGGGCAGCGCCAAGAGCCGCGTGGTCACCGCTTGCAGGCCGGCGACCTCGGGCATCGGGTTGGTGCAGTCCCACCAGGTCTCGAGCGCCTGGGACGGGTCCATGACCAGCTTGCCCCGCTCGTCAAGCGGCGAGTGCTGCTCGAAGAAGCGCAGGATCTCGCGCGCGGTCGGCAGCAGCAGCTCGCGGGCGAAGGCCTCGTCCTCGGTGTGCTCGTACCAATCGAGCATCATCCACACCAGCTCGAGGCCGCTGACCCACTCCCACTTGTGCCAGGGGCTCTCCTGCAGCTTGTCCTCGCCGCGCTCGGCGAAGGGGGTCCAGCCGTAGGTGGCGGTGAAGGTCGGGCCCCAGAAGTTGATGCACTCGGGGATGAAGGCGCCGCCGTGGCCGGTGTACTGCCGCGTGCGGTAGAGGTGCACCGGCATCGTGTCCTCGGCGTAGAGCCGGAACAGCGGTCGCAGCATCTCGAAGTCGCCGCTGGCGCACATGCTCAGGTAGGGCAGGCGGGTGTTCTGCCACCAGTAACCCGGTCCCCACCGGCGGTAGTCGGCGTCGCCGAATTTGCCCTCGTGCGGCACGGTGAAGAGGGAGCCGTTGAATTTGATCGGGTAGCGGCCGCGACCGGCGCAGGCGTCGACCCAGCGTTGCAGGGCGTAGGCGCGGGCGACGGTGGCGGCGTCGTCGAGCGGCGGGCCGTCGGCCGCAGAGGAATCGCCGGCGGCGCCGTCTTCGGGGCGGTCGCTGGCCGCCACCTCCTCGCCGTCGACGAAGAGCGCCATCCGGCCCGTGGCTGCGTCCAGCGAGGCGGCGACTTCCACCCACTCATCTCGCGGCAGCACGTCGCGGGCGCTCAGGATCAGCGTGCCGACGATCAGCCTCAGGCTATGGCCGGGGTAGGTGTCGAAGAGCAGGCCGTCCGCGGCGCCGGGCGTGGTCTTGTCGACGATGCGACCGCCTCCGGCGGGCAGCGCGCCGGGTTTGAGCCAGGCGTCGATGCGGAAGCCGTCGGCGAAGCCCCAGGCGGCTGAATCGGCGATCGGGCCGGCCGTAGCCGCCTCGGTCTGGAACCGGGTCGTTCCTTCGGCTGCTCCATCCGCGGCGCTCGACTGGATCGTCAGCCGGCCAAGCTCGCCGACGAAGCGGTTGTGGCCGTGCTGGTCGACGCCGATCCGCACCGGGTGACCGTTGCGTGGAACCGGGTCAGAGGCGATGGTCTGCTCGAGGTGGATCCAGCTGCGGCCCCAGAACTCTCGCCACCAGGCCGCGTGGGCCGCCCGGCGACTGCGGACCGGGATAGCGAGTGTGTCGTCGAGCACGGATTCGGTCTCGGTCAGCCAATCCTCTGGTGAGGATGGATGGGAGCTGTGAACCGCCACCGTGTAGACATGGTTGCGCGCTGCCGGGGAGCGCAGCCGCCGGTCGTCGAGCCGCTCGCCGCCCTCGGCGCTCACCAGGCCGCCGAAGATCCGGTGCAGCAAGGGATCCGTGCGGCCCTCGAAGTAGCCGGCCAGCCCCTGCAGCTCGTGCATCATCGCCGGGCCGACCGACTTGCGGTTGAAGTGGTACCAGCCGATGCCGCCGTCGAGCCCCGCGATCACCGTGTCCGGCTCCACCCAGACCTCCTGGTGCAACTGGTCGGGCTGGGAGCGGTCCTCGAGCAGGTCGCTGATCTCGGCCTGCGGGTAGCGCTCGCGCTCGGTGCGCCACAGGTCGATCTCGGCCACCGCCCCGCGGGGGCGGTCGCCGTCGATCTCCACCTGCACGACCGGCCGGTGGGCGTCGACCCACAGCCGCAGCCGGGTGCGGTCGCCATCTGGCCCGCAGTCGATCACCATCGCGCCGGCGGCAAGGTCCAGGCGCTGCTCGAAGCCGGCGGACGGATCCAGCGGCGGCTCGGTCCGCACCCGCAGCCGCCCGACCTTGAGCAGTCGGCCGTTGTCGCTCCAGGCGTCGGTGCGAGCCACGTAGAAGCTGAGGGTGCCGTCGGCCTCCATCCAGGCGTTCAGGGCCACCTCGCCGTTGCCGAGCGGCATCGAGCCGCTGGCGTCGGCGCTGGGGGTGGTCCAGACGAGGTCGTAGCGGGAGGGAGCGGCCTGGGCGGCGGCCTGGGCCGCCGGAGCGGCGGTGAGGGCGAGCAGAGCGGGGAGCAGGAGGTGCGGCATGAGCGGACGCGTCCGTTCTACCGTCACCCCGTCTCCGTCCCTACTCAGGCCTCACCTTCGGGCTCCTGGTCCGCCTCCGGCTCCGGTGCCATCGCCAGCACCGTCGGCGGCACGACGTACGGCTCGGTCATGGCCCGCGCCGGCTTCAGCGCCCGGGCGCGCGTGACCATGAACCAGATCAGCGGAAGCACGCCGCCGAAGACGAAGACCGCGACGCCGACCCCGCGCAGCCAGGTCAGGGTCTGGAACACCGTCCCGCCGAGGTACTCCTGCGAGCGGGCGTAGGCGTAGCCCTCGCGCATCGAGGCCGAGAGCTGGTGCAGCCCGACCGGGAACAGGTCGAAGACCACCATCAGCATCAAGCCGAGGTTGAGCGACCAGAACACCCGCCGCAGCAGCCCCGCGTTCCAACGCGCCGGGCCGATCACCCAGCGGCCGCAGAACAGCATCGCGGCGATCGCCAGGTTGCCGTAGACGCCCATCAGCGCCGCGTGGCCGTGGTTCACGGTCAGGTAGGTGCCGTGCTGGTAGTAGTTCACGATCGGCAGGTTGATCATGAAGCCCATCACGCCGGCGCCCAGGAAGTTCCAGAAGTTGACGCCGACCAGGAACAGGAAGGCCTCCCCAAGGCCGAAGGTGGCCTTCGCGCCGCCGCGGGCCTCCATCTTCTCGACCGCGCCGCCGGGCATGTGGCGGAAGCGCCAGGCCTCGACCGTCAAGAGCACCAGCGGCACGATCTGCAGGGTCGACAGCACGCCGCCGAGCGCCACGGTCTCGATCGACTTGGCGTTCCAGTAGAAGTTGTGGCTGATCCCGATCAACCCCGAGCCGAGGAAGAGCACCGCCGCCAGGTAGACCACCCGCGCCGCCACCATGTGGCTGACGAAGCCCATCAGATACAGGAAGTAGGCGGCGATGATGGTGGTGAAGAGCTCGAAGAAGGCCTCCACCCACATGTGGATCGTGCACCAGCGCCAGAAGTCGGCGACCACGAAGTTGGTGTCCGGATCGGCGACGAAGCTGGCGGTGAACATGAAGATCATGCCGGCGATCGAATAGACCATCCAGTTCGGCAGCGACCACGACTGCCTCTTCCGCAGGAGCGGCCAGACGCCGCGCGCGGTGATCACGAACCAGGCCAGGAAGGCGGCGTAGAGCAGGTAGTGGAAGGCGCGGCCGAACTGGGCGAACTCCCAGCCCTGGAGGCCGAACCAGCGCCAGGCCCCGCCGAGCAGGCCGTGCACCCCGAGCGGGATGCCGACGGCGGTGCCGAGGGCGACAACCACCAGCATCCAGAACAGGGCGTTGATCCAGGCGAGCTGCCCCTTCGGCTCGGGACGGCAGATCAGCGGCAGCACCCAGATCGTCGCCGCGAACCAGCAGACGGCGATCCACAGCACCGAGATCTGCGAGTGCCAGGCGCGGGTGATCGTCACCGGCAGCAGCTCGTCGAGGTCGACGCCGAGGGCGGCGAAGACGCCGAGAAAGTCGCTGATCGCGAGCAGGCCCGCCAGCACCTGCACCCCGAACAGCAGCGCCGCGACGACGAAGAATTTGTGGCAGGCGCGCTGGGTCGGCGTCGGCTGGAAGGCGTCGACCAGCTCGGCGGTGGCCAGCGGCGGCGTCTTGGCCTGCTGAGCCTCGAAGACGGCCTCGCGGTCCATCTTGCCGTAGAAGTAGAAGACCACGCCCATCGCCAGCACCAGCGCCAGGGCGCCGATGACGCTCCAGTAGACCACGCCGGCGGTGGCGGTGTTGCCGGCCAGCGGATCGTGCGGCCAGTTGTGGGTGTAGCTGTAGTCGTAGCCGGGCCGCTCGGCGACGCACAGCCAGCCGCCCCAGGCGAAGAAGGCGCTCAGGTCGGCGATCTCCTGCGGGTCGGTGATGTAGTCCGCGGGCGCGAAGACCTCGCTCCCCGCCAGCTCGCCGCCGGCGCCGAACTTCTCGCCGTAGTAGCGCTGCAGGCGGCGGAAAGCCTCGACCTGGGCGTCGCTGAGGGTGACGGTGTTGGTGGCGGCGTCGTAGCGGTTGCGCTTGAGCTCCTCCTGCACCAGCGAGCGCACCAGGGTGGCGCGCTGCTCGGCGTCGGGCACGCGCGCGGTCCACTCTGCGCCGCGCAGCTCGTTCATCCAGCCGGCGGTCAGGTGCAAGGCCTCGGCGCTGAAGTCCGGTCCGCGCATGCCGCCGTCGCCGAGGAAGCTGCCGTACTCCATCAGGCCGTAGCGGAAGAAGACCTGCTGGCCGTCGGTGATCGCGCGCGAATCGAAGACCAGTCCGCCGGCCTCGGTCTTGAAGTCCGCCAGCGGCGGGGCGTACTGGTAGGTCTTGTAGCCGATGTAGCCGACCACCGAGACGCTGACCGCGACGATGAGCACGAACACCTTCCACCAGTGCTGCCGTCTGTCGATCCACTTGATGATGTTCATGCTGGGTCTCTTCGTCCGCGGGGGGGGGCGGTGGCGGGCCGAGCTCGGGCGGGGGGTGCCCGCTCGGAAAAAGCGCACGATCTCAACCTTAATCTCCTGCCGCGGGATCCACAATGAACACCCCAGGGCTGCAGCGGCCATTCGGGTCCACGGGCGTCCCTGCGCCGGGTGGGAGGGTCAAACCGAGCTGGCGAGGATCGAGCCGAGGGCGAGCAACCAGATCGCACACCCACCGGTTTGTCCAGCGGATGCCCCTCGGTTCGACGCTCTCGATCCGGCCTTCTCCATGATCATGTGGTGCGCCAGGCCCAAGAACTCCTCGGTGGACAGACCGCGTTGCGTCGCCATCTGCCGGCCGACGAAGTCGATTCGGGCTTGGACCCACTCGTGCAACTCCATCTCCTGCCCGCGGGCTTGGGCGAGGCCCGCGACGGCCATCGCGCGCCGGTCGTGCTGCTGGAACTCCGCCTCGAGCGCCGCCCGTCTCTCAGCCGGGATTCTGGCATACGCTTGCTTCCACATCCGGATGGAATCACTCGACATCTCAATGCGCCTCCTGAGGTCAACAGGTCATGGGTCAATGGGAGGTACGCGGCGAATGCGTGGCCCCAGCGAAGCCGTCTCTCGGGATCTTGATGGAGGGCGAGCGGAGCGGAGGAGCTGGAGCGACTCAGGGCGCCGCCGCGGCGCCGACCAACGGCGCCAGCCACCACGGGATTCAGGTGTTATCCCCGCAGGAAGCCGCGGGCTTGGAGGGCGAGGGCCTCGGGCGAGGGGGCGAGATCCCGCCAGGCGCAGGTCGCCGCCGCCAGCTCCGGCACCGCGCCGCCGAAGGACTCGACCACCAGGTCGCCGCGATAACCGACCTGGTAGAGCGCCGCCAAGATCCCGGCGAAGTCCACCTGGCCGGTCCCGGGCACGCCGCGGTCGTTCTCGCTCAGGTGGACGTGGCGGATCTCCGCCCCGGCGGCGCGGATCGCGGCGGGCGTGTCCTTCTCCTCGATGTGGGCGTGGAAGGTGTCGAGCATGACGCCGAGGGACGGGTGGTCGACGCGCGCCGCCAGCGCCCGGGCGTCGGCCAGCGTGTTGCACAGGTGGCACTCGAAGCGGTTGAGGGGCTCGACCGCCAGCTCGACGCCGGCGGCCTGGGCCCGCTCGGCGGCGCCGGCCAGGACCTCGACGGCCCCGGCCAATTCCACTTCGGTGGGGCCTCGGCCCGTGCGCCGGCCGAGGGTCTGGTACATCGGGCCGATGACCTTGGTGGCTCCCATGGCAGCGGCGCAGTCGACCTGCCAGGCCATCTGCTCCTCGGCGGCCCGGCGGACCGCCGGATCGGTCGAGGAGGGATCGGCCGCAGGATCGGTGAAGGCCATCGAGCTGGTGCGCGCCAGGCCCAGCTGGTCCAGCCAGCGGCCGAGCTCGGCGTAGTGCTCGACCGCGCCGCCCATCACCGGGACCTCGACCAGGTCGTAGCCGGTCCGGCGCAGGAACTCGAGCACCGGTCGGTGCTCCGCCGTCACGTGGCCGGTCCAGAGCAGCAGGTTGATGCCGAGGCGCATGCTCAGGCCCGCGCCGCGACCGGCTCGGCGACCGCCCCGGGCGCGGCGGGGCCGCTCCGGTCCTCGGGAATCCCCAGCTCCTCCAAGGTGCCGCGCAGCCACCCCAGCGACTTCTCGATCAGCGGCCCGCCCTGTCCCTCGCACTCCATGCTGAGCACGCCGTCGTAGCCGCGGCCGTGCAGCAGCCGCAGGATCGCCTTGATGTTGTCGGCGTTGACGCCGTCGCCGATGGCGCATTGGCTGATGGCGATGCCAGTGTCCTTGCCGCGCATGGCCTCGGCCATCGAGGCGCTGACGTCCTTGACGTGTACGTGTTCGATCTTGTCGAGGAAGCGCTGGCAGAAGGCCACCGGGTCCTGGCCGGCGATGAAGGTGTTGCCGGTGTCCAGATTCAGCCGCAGCCGCGGCGAGTCGACGAAGGCCAGCATCTCCTCCAGCCGGTCCGGATCGGTGGTGAAGTAGCCGTGGACCTCGAAGGTGATCGTGATGGCATTCACCTCGGCCACCTCGACGATCTGCTGGTAGGAGCGCTTCATGTGCGCCATCGCCTCAGCGTCCGTCAGCCCCTCGGGCTTGGTCAGGCCGTCGGTGGTCGCGACCCGCTCGCAGCCGGCCAGCTTGGCCCACGGGATCGTCTTCAGCACGTAAGGCAGCCCGCGCGACGGCCCGCACTCGCCGCTCATCGGGTAGGCGGCGTCGACCTGGCTGAAGGCCACGCCGTAGTCGGCCATCTTCCGCCGCAGCGACGCCGGATCCTCGTAGAGCGCGACGTGCGGGAAGTAGCCCAGGCCGTGAATCCAGGATACGCCGTCGATCACGCCCGGTTCGATCCAGTGGACGTCGTTGGCCTGGGCCCAGGCCAGGGCCTTCTCGAAGCTGAAGGCGGCGGAGTTGAATGCGTCGGTGTGGAAGCCGATCTTCATGGCGATTCAGGGGCTCGGGACGGAGGGGAGGCCGGCGGCCCAGGCGGCGCCGCGGCGATAGAGCTCGCGCACCCCATCGCTCTGGTAGCCTGCGACGTCGTGGCCGAGGGTGCAGAGGAAGACCCTGCCGGCGTCGGGGCGCCGGGCCAGCGCCATCGGGTGCGGCTCGTCGCTGAGCTTCGAGACGGCCTCGGCCAACACCACCACCTCGGTGTCGCCGGTCAGGCAGGTGTAGAGCTCGTCGGTGGTGGTGAACGCGGCCATGCCGGCTGTGACGGGGTGGTCCTGGGACACCGGCTCCACCTCGAAGGCGCCGTAAGGGTCGTGATGACGCTCCCCGGTCGGCGCCGGGTCGCCGAACCAGACGCGGCCGGCGAGGGCCTCGAAGTCGTCGCGGAACTCCTGGAAGGCGCCGCAGCCGAAGTGCACCGAGACCAGGCCGCCGCCGCCGCGGACGTAGCGCTCGAGGTGGTCGAAGGCGGCGCGGCCGGGCACCGCCGGGTCATCGTTCTTGAAGTGCACGACGACCGCGGCGTAGGCGGAGAGGTCGGTGCCCGCGAGCGCGCGCAGGTCGTCGAGCACGTCGACCTGCAGGCGCGGGTCCTCTTCGAGCAGCGCCTGCAGCACCGGCGTGGTGGCGCGCCAGTCGTGGTGGGCGTCCTCGCCGGTGAGGATCAGCAAGCGGGCGTCGTCCTCGGGCGCTGGCGAGTGCCCGGGGGCGCCACAGCCGGAGAGGAGGAGCGGCGGGAGAGCGACGAGGAACAGCGGGAGAGCGCGGTGGAGCATCGTTTCCTCCTAGAGCATCTGGGTGATGCCGGGCAGCGGCAGGGGGTAGTTGCCGGTCTCGTCGGGCAGCGTGGGCGGCGGCGTGTCGAAGCTGGCGCCGTCCGGCGGCGGGCCGAACTGCAGGTCCGAATCGGCCACCTGATCCCACTTCAGCGGCTTGCCGGTGTAGCAGGCGAGCTGGCCGAGGATCGTGAGCATGGTGCTCTGGGCCATGTGGT
>CAZXTO010000143.1:0-8477 GCA_964643675.1 uncultured Planctomycetales bacterium | reverse complement strand
AGGATGCGCAGCAACCGTGGCTCAGCTCCGGCAGGTCCTGACGCTCGAACAGGCCCAGCTGCTGGACCGCCTGCTCGATCTCGACCCAGCGACTCTCGACCTCGACCTTCTTGCACCACGCGCAGATGGACAACAAGCCCTCGCCTCGACGAGCGCCCGGACCGAGCAGCGCCACCGGCTCCCGCGCTTCGGTACGGTCCACCGCGATCCGGAATTCCACCCCCTGAAGCTCGAACGGGTCCATGCGCACCGTCAGCCAACGGCGCAGATCGGGGGCGTCGCAGCGGATGCGGACACGGACCTCGACGTCCTGCTCCCGCACCTTCTGGATCAGCAGCTGGTACAGGTGGCGGGTCTGCTCGCCGGCGATGGAGTCGTAGAGGGAGACTCCGAGCAGCTGCTCCCCGGTCAGGGCCTGCCCGCCGTTGCCCGCAGCGAAATCCTGCCAGTCCTGGTTCAGGTGGCAGATGCGGTCATTCCGGTCGATGCGGTAGACCGGCTCGGCGGAGGGGTCCATGGCTTCTCATCGGCCATCCCCTCCCCCCGTTACAAGCCCTAATCCATAGGGATCTGCTCCCAGGAAGCGCGGGCCGCTATCGAGCAGCTCCACCTGCAGCAGCGCCTTGACCCGCGCCAGGTACTCCCGCAGATAGGTCTTCTTCGCCACCACTCCGCCCAGGTCGGCCGCCGCGAAGCCGGCCGCCTCGATGCCGTGGGCGGCGGCGATGTAGAGCGCCCGCTCGCAGTGGAAGGGCTGGCTGATCACGGTGAAGCGGTCGAGCCCGAAGACCTCCTTGGCGCGCACCACCGAGTCGAGGGTCGAGAAACCGGCGTAGTCCAGGAACACCGCTTCGGCCGGAACGCCGGCGGCGACCAGGGCATCCTTCATGTCCTGCGGCTCGTTGTAGTCGTCTCGGGAGTGGTCGCCGGAGACCAGCAGGGCGCGGACCTTGCCGGCGTGAAAGAGCTCGGCCGCCGCGGCCACGCGGGTGCGGAAGAAGAGGTTCGGCCGGCCGAAGACCGTCTTGCTGGTACCGAGCAGCAGGCCGACGGGGTTGGCGGGAGCGGCGGAGACGTCGCGGTGCACCGCCGGTCGGTAGGCGTCGACGCGGAAGTGGGCGAAGGCGATCAACGCCAGGGCGGCAAGGCCGCCGCAGGCCAGCACCGCCAGCGCGCGGCGCCAACGGGAGGGTCGCCGGAACCGGGAGAGCAGCGAGAGGAGTTGGCGGGGCACGGTTGAACCCTAGCCCGGCGAGAGGGCCGATCGAGCTCTCTCGGGCCTTCCCGCCATCTTGTGGCCAGGGCGCGGATGTCCAGGACCAGCGCTTGTGGTCTCGGACTCAGGCGCGGTCGGTCTTCTCCAGGGAAGCTCGCAGCACCTCCCGCACCGCGTCGGGAAGCGGCGGCTCGAGATGGAAATGGAGATAGCTGTTCTCAAAGCCCAAGACCAGCGCCTCACCGTTCCGCCCCCGCAGCATCAGAGGCTCAGCTCGGAAGGAATGGAAGGAGGGGAACCCTCCCGCCACCTTCACCGGCCAACGCACCGCGATCAAGTAGAGCGGGAACAGGATCATCAACCCGTGACGGTCAGCGCCGGTGTACTGGAAGCGCCAGAGGTACAAGGGGAGCACCAGCAGGCAGAAGGCCACCATCGGCGTCAGGAAGAAGGAGCGGAAGCGGAGGCCATCCTCGCTGAGCACCAGCTCACCGCGCCGCCGGCGGACCTGTGACCAGGAGGGCTCCACCACCACGTCATCCTTGGCGAAGTGGAAATGACAGCTGCAACGGTGCAGCACACGCGCACCGCTCGTGGCCTCCATACCACCACCCTGCTGCGGCGAGCGGTCGAGAGCAAGGGATCGCCCCTGACTAGGCCCCAGCGGGTAGAATGTCCGGTTCGAGCTCGTCGCGAGAGGTCCCTAGGTTTGGTTCGGATCCGTGCTGCCAGCTCCCCCCAGGTGTGAACAGCATGACCGAAACCGAAACCACCACGCCCAGCTTCCGCGAGCTGGAGCTCCCCGAGACCCTCCTCCAGGCCCTGGACGAGTCCGGCTACGAGGCGCCGACCCCGATCCAGGCCCGCACCATCCCGTCGCTGCTCGGCGGCGGCGACCTGATCGGCCAGGCCGAGACCGGCTCCGGCAAGACCGCCGCCTTCGCGCTGCCGATCCTGGCCCAGATCGAGCTCGAGCGGCGGGAGCCGCAGGCCCTGGTGCTGGCGCCGACCCGCGAGCTGGCGATCCAGGTCGCCGAGTCCTTCCAGCACTACGCCAAGCACCTGCCGGGCTTCCACGTGCTGCCGATCTACGGCGGCCAGGCCTACCCGATCCAGCTCAAGCCGCTGCGCCGCGGCGTGCACGTCGTCGTCGGCACCCCCGGCCGGGTCATGGACCACATGCGCCGCGGCTCGCTCAAGCTCGACGGCCTGAAGACCCTGGTGCTCGACGAGGCCGACGAGATGCTGCGCATGGGCTTCCTCGAGGACGTCCAGTGGGTGCTCGAGCAGTCGCCGCCGGAGCGCCAGATCGCGCTGTTCTCGGCCACCATGCCGCCGCCGATCCGGCGCATCGCCCAGCAGCACCTGAACGAGCCGGAGGAGATCCAGTTCCAGGTCCGCGCCAGCGCCGCGGAGTCGATCCGCCAGCGCTACTGGGTGGTCAGCGGCGCCCACAAGCTGGACGCCCTGACCCGCATCCTCGAGGTCGAGGAGACCGACGGCATGATCGTCTTCGTGCGCACCAAGACGGCCACGGTCGAGCTGGCCGAGCGGCTCGAGGCGCGCGGCCACGCCACCGCCGCGCTCAACGGCGACATCGTCCAGAAGCAGCGCGAACGCATCGTCGACCAGCTCAAAAAGGGCAGGATCGACGTGCTGGTGGCGACCGACGTCGCCGCCCGCGGGCTGGACGTCGAGCGCATCAGCCACGTCATCAACTACGACGTGCCGCACGACCTCGAGAGCTACGTCCACCGCATCGGCCGCACCGGCCGCGCCGGCCGCTCGGGCGACGCGATCCTGTTCCTGGCGCCGCGCGAGCGCCACGTGCTGCGCTCGATCGAGCGCGCCACCAAGGGCAAGCTCGAGCAGCTGACCCTGCCGACCACCGATGACGTCAACCAGCAGCGGATGGCGCGCTTCAAGCAGCGGATCGGCGACACCATCGAGTCGGACGAGAACCTCGAGCTGTTCGAGCAGCTGGTCGGCGAGTTCCTGACCGAGAACGAGCACGAGCCGCTGAAGGTCGCCGCCGCGCTGGCGCGGATGGCCCAGGGCGACGCGCCGCTGCTGCTCACCGAGCGGCCCAAGTACGAGCGCGAGGCCCGGCGCCGCGAGGACTTCGCCGAACAGCGCGAGCGCCAGAGCGGCAGGCCGCGCGAGCGCGAGGGCGGGATGCAGGGAGGCCACGGCGGCCGGGTGTTCCGGGTGCCGCCGCCCGAGGAGGGCATGGAGCGCTTCCGGGTCGAGGTCGGCCACGCCCACGGCGTGCAGCCCGGCAACCTGGTCGGCGCGATCGCCAGCGAGTCGGGCCTCGAAGGCCGCCTGATCGGCCGCATCGAGCTCTACGAGGACTTCTCCACCATCGACCTGCCCGAGGGCATGCCCGAGGACGTCTTCCGCGACCTCGGCCAGCTCTGGGTCTGCGGCCAGAAGCTGCGCCTGCGCCGGCTCGACCGCGACGAGATCGAGGAGCTGTCGCTGAAGCCCAAGGGCGGCCCGCGCCGCGGCGGCGGCTTCAAGAGCGGCCCGCGCAAGGGCGGCTTCCACAAGGGCGGCCACGGCGGCGGCCACCGCAAGGGCGGCTTCGGCAAGGGCGGCGGCTTCGGCGGCGGCAAGTCCTTCGGCAAGGGCAAGGGCGGCTTCGGCAAGCCCCGCGGCCGCGGCTTCGGCGACGACCGCTGATCTCGCCGCCAGGCGACGACCGCCGATCTTCCCGCCGGGCGACGACCGCTGAGCCGGCACCAGGCGGGACCGCCCGCTCGCGCCCCCTCGACGGCTGGTGCCATCTTGGCACCAAAGTCCTGAACCTCGACTGAGGAGGAAGGGAGGGCCACCTCTCGGCCCCCTTTCGGGTTTGGTGCCATCTTGGCACCACCCGTCGAGTCTCGCTCGAGTGGACTCCTTCGACCGCGCTCGCCCAGCGGGAAGGGTACCTCCGACCTGCGCTCAGGCCGGCGGCGGCAGCACCGTCGCCAAGCTGGTCGGTCGCTGGACCAGGTGCTCCTTCTGCTGCTTGCTCAGCCGCTTGACCCGGTGCTCGAGTTGCAGGGCCTCGCTGCGGTTGCCGACCGGGTGGCGATAGACCAGCTCGAGGGGGCCGCGGCCGCGCAAGTAGCGCGCGCCCTTGCCGCTCTGGTGCTCGGCGAAGCGGCGCGCGACGTCGGTCGCGATGCCGGTGTAGAGCGAGCCGTCGCCGCAGCGCACGAGGTAGAGGGACCAGGTCTCCATGCCGAGGACGGCCTGCGGCCGCGCCGCCGACCATAGCGAGGGGCGGCGGCGAATGCCACGGCGGGACGGCGGGACGGCGGGCTAAAAAAACCAGGAGGGCGGTCGTCGACCACCCCCCCCTGGCGAATAGGCCTTTCAAGGTCGAATACGCAACCGGTAGACACCCCCCTCCGTCGACGAGCCCCCATGGCTCGCGACGTAGAGGTGCCCGGGATCGTCGGGGCTGATCTCGAGATCGACCACCGTCAGGTGGTTCATGCCCTGCGTGCCCACCGGGCGCCAGTGCAGGCCGCGATCGATCGAGAAGTAGACGCCGTGGTCGACGAGCCCGGCGAACATCAGCTCCGGGTGGGTCGGGTGGTAGATCAGGCTGAGGATGTCGGTGCCGGGCAGCCCGGCGCCGACCTTCACCCAGGAGCCGCCGTTGGCGCCGTAGGGGCCGTCGGTGGTGTGGTACAGGTCCCCCGCCGAGGCCGCGTGAGCCCAGCTCCCGTACTGCGGATCGCTGCGCACCAGGCGGGTGAAGGCCGGCAGGCCGCGGTTGTACTTGCGGAAGGTCTGGCCGAGGTCGTCGCTCACCCACAGCGGCGAGTTCTGGTGGGCGATGTACAGCCAGGCGGGCTGCTCGACGTTGAAGTCGATGCTCAGGAGCGACGAGCTCAGGTCGACCGGGCGCCGGTGCGGCCAGGTGCGGGTGTTCCAGTCATAGACCCACAGGTTCCCGTCGAGGCCGGCGGCGGCCGCGGCGGCGTCATCGAGCGGATGCGCCCGGACCTCGAGCGCGTCCTCGGGGCGCTGGCCGCTGGTCTCGTACCAGTGCACGCCGGCGTCGGTGCTCCAGAAGGCGCCCGACATGGTCACCGCCACCATCTCGTGGGGGGCGCTGGGCCGGAAGGCCACGTCGGTCACCCACCAGCTCGGGCGGCCCGGCTGCAAGTCGAAGTCGAGGCGGTTGTTGTGCCAGGTCTGGCCGCCGTTGCCGCTGTAGCAGATGCCCTCCAGGCTGGTGTTGACCACGATCCAGTCCGGGTTGCCGGGCTGCACCGCCACGCCGAGCGGCGCCGTCTGCCCCAGGGTCGGCGGGCTGAGGTCCTCCCAGCTCCGCTGGAAGGCTCCGGCTCCTCCTCCGCCGGGGACCCCAAGTCCTTGCAGGGTAGTCGCTTGGGCATGGGAGGCGGGGGCGGCCGAGAGGAGGGCGGCGGCGGCCAGCGGGAGCAGGAGGGCGCGGGACATGGTTCCAGGAGCAAGAGGAGGCGGAGGCCTCTCTCCCCCCTCCATCCGCTGCGCGGGGACCGCCTCCCTCAGGAAATCTCAAGAGAGCGGCCGCGCCGGTCGCAGGCCGGTCTCCACCCCGCGCCGCTCCGGCTGTTGCCCGACCCGGAAGGAGCTCCGACAACCCCACGGCCGCACCTGGTAGCCGCCGCCTCGCACCACCCGCTGGCTGCCCGCAGCGGCCGGCAGCTCGCGGTAACCGGTCCCCGCCGGGAAGGGGACGATCACCCACGGGGAGTCCGGGATCGCCGCGCCGGGGTAGACCGCGAGGCGATCCAGACACCACTCGTAGACGTTGCCGTGCACGTCGTGCAGGCCCCAGCGATTCGCTTCGTAGGAGCCGACCGGCGCCACGATGGGCGCGCCGTCGTCGCCGGCTTCGTAGACCGAGTCGCGCAGGACCTGGGAGCGCTCGGCGCTGCGGTCGCGCAGGTTGGCGTAGCGCACGAACAGGGCCGGGTCATCGCCGAAGGACCAGCGCGTGTCGGTGCCGGCGCGGGCGCCGTACTCCCACTGCACCTCACTCGGCAGGTCGAGCCCCACCCGCGCCAGCAAGGCCCGACTCTCGTACCAGTCGACGCTGGCCATGGCCATGCGCAGATCGGTGACGGAGCCGGCCGCGGCGCCGGCCTGGCGACCCTCCGGCTGGCCGAGGCGCTGCAGCCGCCCCCACTGCCCCGCGGACAGCTCGTACTTCGACAGGAAGAAGGGATCGAGCCCGACCCGGTTGACCGGCACCTCGAAGCCGGTCGCCTCCGGGTCGAGCCGGCGGGTGGTGCCGACGCGGGCTTCCCCGCCGGGCAGCAGGACCAGGACGACGCCGGTCTCCGCCTCCATCCGGTAGCGGCCGTCGGCGCCGCGGGCGGGCGCCGCCCCGGTCCCGACCACCAGGAATTCCCACAGGCCGCTGTCCGGATCCGGACCGAGCGGGGTCAAGCCCGCCTGCGGCTCGATCCGCAGGCCGGCGTAGGCGGGGCTGCGGTCCGGATCGGCGATCGCCGCCACCGCCCGCGCCCACTCGTCCGCCACCGCCAGGCTGCTCAGCTCCCCCAGCCGCCGGGCCAGCTCGATCCGGGCGCGGATCGCCGGCAGGCTGTCGAAGGCGTCCCGCTGGTCGCGGAAGGCCTCGAGGGCCCGGACCAGGCGCTGGCGACGTCGATGGAGGTCGAGGCGCTCGGCGGCCCCGGCCGGCGGCGGCCCCGCCTCGAGCAGGGCCTGGTGGAAGGGCAGGCGCCCGATCAACTCCTCGGCCTCCGCCACCCAGGCCAGCATGTCCGGCACCCGCTCGGGCCAGGCCGGCCACAGCGCCGCGGCGCGCTCGCGCAGGTCCTGGAGCGCGAAGTCGTCGGCGACGTTGCGGTAGTCGCCGAGCAGCCGCGCCACCTCCTGGTTGGCCTGCTCGGCCTGCCACCAGCCCCAGCCGGCCGCGCCGGCGCCCGCCACCACCGAGGCCAGCACCGCCAAGCCGGCCGCCACCGCCCCCAGGTTGCGCTGGACGAATTTCTTGAGCGCGTAGGAGGCGCTCGGCGGCCCGGCCAGCACCGGCACGCGGGAGAGGAAGCGCTCCAGCTCGTCCGCCAGCTCGTTGGGGGTGCCGTAGCGGCGCTGCCGGTCGCCGGCGATCGCCTTCAGGATCACCCACTCCAATTCCGCCGACACCGGCCGGCCGCGGCGCGACGGGCGCGGCGGCTCCTCGCTCTCCAGCCGCTGCCGCACCTTGAGCAGGTCGAGCGAGCTGCCGCTCTCGAACTGATAGGGACGGCTGCCGGCCACCAGCTCGTACAGCAGCACGCCCAGCGAGTAGACGTCGGTGCGGGTGTCGACGTCCAAGCCGCCGACCCCGGCCTGCTCCGGGCTCATGTAGTCCGGCGTGCCGACCAGGCCGCCGCCGCTGGTGGCGGTGATGCGCTGCTCCGGCTCCGCGTCCAGCGCCCGCGCCACGCCGAAGTCGATCACCCGCGGGTGCGGCTCGCCGTCTTCCTCGGCCACCAGCACGTTGCTCGGCTTCAGGTCGCGGTGCAGGATGCCCTTCTGGTGGGCGTGCTGCACCGCGCGGCAGACCGTCACCATCAGCCGCAGGCGGCTGCGCAGCGCCAGGCCGCGCCGCTCGCAGTAGTCGGTGATCGGCGGCCCGTCGACGTACTCCATCGCGAAGTAGGCCTGGCCGCGGCCGGTGGTGCCGCCGTCGAAGACCCGCGCGATGCCGGGGTGGCTCATCATCGCCAGCGCCTGCCGCTCGAGCTGGAAGCGCTCCTGCACCTTGCGGGTGTCCATGCCCAGCTTGATGATCTTCAGCGCCACCCGGCGCCGCACCGGCTCGGACTGCTCGGCCAGGTAGACCGTGCCCATGCCGCCCTCGCCGAGCACCTCGACGATGCGGTAGGGCCCGATCGCGTCGGGGTGTCCGGCGCCGATCGGCAAGGCCGGCTCGGCCAGGAAGCCGCTGGCGGAGTCGTGGCTGCTCAGCAGCGAGCGCACCTCGGTCAGCAGCTCGGGGCGCGCGCCGGCGCGCCGCTCGAGGAAGGCCTCGCGGGCCTCGGTGGGCTGCTCGAGGGCCTCCAGGAACAGCTCGTGGGCGCGACGGCCGAAGTCCTGCTCCGGCGGGACCGTCACGAGGCCTCGGGCGCGGCGCCGCCGAGCTCGCGGAACAGCCAGGCCCGGGCGTACGCCCCCTCGCGCTCGACGGTGGCGGTGGACGGCTCCAGGCTGCGGGCGGCCTCGGCGAGCGTCAGGCCGCCGACGAAGCGCGGCACCACCA
>CAZXTO010000142.1:0-8478 GCA_964643675.1 uncultured Planctomycetales bacterium | reverse complement strand
GACCGGATTGGTCGGGGAATTTGCTGTTCAAT
This sequence comes from uncultured Planctomycetales bacterium, assembly GCA_964643675.1. Taxonomy (GTDB): domain Bacteria; phylum Planctomycetota; class UBA1135; order UBA1135; family UBA1135; genus J029. The sequence continues at coordinate 8,446 of CAZXTO010000142.1, read as the reverse complement.
CCCGGCCCGGGTCCTCGTTTCCTCCCTCATGTCCGCCACCTTCCATCCCCTCCCCGCGGTCGCGGTGCGCCTCGCCGCCGCGCTCGCCCTCTTCCTGCTCGTGCTGGCCGGGCCGGCCGCCGCCCAGACCCACTACTGGAATCACGACAACCCTGGCAATTGGAGCCAGTCGCTCCAGTGGACGCCCAGCTCGGTCCCGAACGACCCCGGGCATTGGGCCGCCATCGGGGTCTCGAGCGGCACGCCCTACACCGTGACCCTGGACATGGACGCGGTGCTGAACCAGTTCAACTTCGGCGCCGGCAACGCCACCTTCTCCGCCACCAGCCGGAACTTCACGGTCAACGGCGCCTCGGTGCTGAGCGGGAGCTGGATCGACTGGACCCACTCCGCCTGGGTCGGTCCGGGGACGATCCAGAACCAGTCGACCCACTTCCGCGCCCGCGGCAGCTCGACGATCCAGAACATGAGCAACGACGGCCTGCTCGAGGCCCTCGGCGGCTCGACCGGCGGCAACGCCAACCTCACCATCAGCGGGGTGCTCAGCAACACCGACCAGGTGCGGCTGAATGCCGAGGTCTCGACCTACGCCTCGAACCTGATCATCACCGGGCCGCAGTTCGTCAACAACGCCAGTTTCCAGTCGCTGGTCGGCAGCGGCGGCGCACGCGCGGTCACCGGCCCGATGCTCAACAGCGGCATCGGCACCACCCAGCTCGAGGCCTCGACCGTCTTCCACACCGGCCCGGTGATCAACCAGGGCAGCTGGGAGGTCATGCCGGGGGCCACCCAGAGCTTCGGCAGCGGCGTCCGCTTCGAGAACGCCGGTCCGCTGACGGTGAACGGGGCCTTCCAGCTCGGCAGCGGCACCTTCGACTGGGTCGGCGGGCCGATCGCCGGCACGGTGGCCCTGACCCACGCCACCCTGGAGCTGGGCGCGGGCAACGCCGACTCCGGTCTGTTCCAGCTCGAGGGCAGCTCGGCCCTGAGCGGGAACCTGCAGAGCCTGCAGGAGCTGCGGATCCAAGGGAATGCTCGTGGCGGCAACGCCAACTTGAGTCCCGTGGCTAGCTTCTCGAGCGCCGGCACGCTGCGGCTCGAGGCCGCCGACAGCACCTACAGCGCCAACCTGAACCTGGGCGCCGGCGACAGCTACACCAACCAGGCCAACGGCGCCTTCCAGATCTACCAAGGCAGCGGCGGCGCCCGCTCCCTGACCGGCGCCTTCGACAACCAAGGCCTGGTCGACATGCAGTGGCCGGCCACCTTCCACACCGGCCCCTTCTCCAGCACCGGGGTCTTCAACATCGGACCGAGCGCGGTCCTGGATTTCGGCAGCAACGTCGACTTCAGCGTGACCGGCGGCGTGCTCGACGTGCAGGGCGCCTTCCAGATGACCAGCGGCACCCTCAACCTCGACGGCGGCGCGGTCACCGGGGTGCCCGAGCTGATCCACTCCACCCCGAACCTGATGGGCGGCTACGGCGCCCCGATCGAGGTCCTGGTCGAGGGCAGCTCGGTGGTGAACGGCCCCTTGCTGGCCGGCCACCTGGTCCACGCCCAGGGATCGGCTCGCGGCGGCAACGCCAACCTGAGCTGCCCCAACGGCCTGAGCAGCGCCGGCGAGCTGCTGCTCGACGCCCGCGACTCCACCTACGCCTCCAACCTGAGCATGGGATCGGGGCCGCTGACCAACACCGGTACCCTGCGCTTCGCCGCTGGACCGGGCGGCGGCGCGCGCAGCTTCACCGGCGAATTGGTGAACAGCGGCCAGGTGCACGCCGATACCTCGGCGACCCTGCACGGCGGACCCTTCACCAACCACGCCGACCTGAACGTGGCCGCCGGCGCGGTCCTGACCCTCGCCAGCAGCACCAGCTTCGTCCAGGATGGCGGCGGCCTCCAGCTCGACGGCGCCTTGCAGCAGAGCTCCGGCAGCTTCCAGCTCGACGGCGGGACCGTGAGCGGGATCCCGGAGCTGACCCACGTCGCCCTCGGTCTGGGCGCCGGCTTCACCGCCGCGGCCGAGATCCTGGTCGAGGGCAACTCGGCCATCAGCGGGGCGGTGGCGGCCGGGCAGACCATCCACGGGCAGGGCTCCAGCCGCGGCGGGAATTCCACCCTGACCGCCAGCGCCGGCCTGGACAACGCCGGTGAGCTCCTGTTCGATTCCCGCGACAGCAGCTACAGCTCGGCCCTGACCGTGTCGGGCGCTCCCTTCACCAACACCGGCCTGACGCGCTTCGCCGCCGGCCCCTCCGGCGGCGCCCGCAACTTCACCGGCGAGCTGCTCAACCAGGGGCAGTTCGCGGTCGACACCGACCTCACCCTCCACACCGGCCCGATCACCAACCAGGGCGACCTGCAGATCGCTGCCGGGCAGGCCTTGACGATCAGCAGCGGGCTCAGCTTCCAGCAGGAGGCCGGCAACCTGCAGAATGCCGGCAGCTTCTGGCTCAGCTCCGGCAGCCTGCGCCTGCTCGGCGGCAGCACCACCGGCGTGCTCGCTGCCACCCACACCGCCCTGGAGCTCGACCCCGGTTTCACCGCGGCCTGCGCGGTCGAGATGGAAGGCAACTCGACCATCACCGGCGCGCCGCTGGCGGGGCAGAGCGTGGCGGTGATGGGGGCCTCCCGCGGCGGCACCGCCACCCTGACCGCCTCCGCCGGCTTGAGCAGCGCCGGGACCATCGCCCTGGAGTCACGGGACGCCGGCTACCAGGCCCACCTGGTGGTGAACGGCGGCCCCTTCGACCAGCAGGGCCTGCTCGAGACCCGGCTGGGCTCGGGCGGCGTGCGCCGGCTGACGGCCGATCTGCAGAACGCCGGCACCGTGCGCCTGCTCGATGGCACCACCCTGACCCTCGCCGGCACCGGCTTCACCAACCTGCCCGGCGGCCGCCTCGAGGGTCAGGGCGGCCTGGACGTCAGCGCGGTCGGCGGCCTGGCCAATGGCGGCGTAGTCGCCCCCGGACTCGCCGGCATCGGCAGCTTGAGCCTGACCGGGGACCTCGGTTGTGGGCAGAGCGCGGTGCTCGAGATCGACCTGGCCGGGAACAACCCGGGCGTCGACCAGGACCAGCTGACGGTGAGCGGGAGCTTCGCCGTCGACGGCACCCTGGCCGTGTCCGCGATCGCCGGCCACAGCCCGCAGATCGGGGACCAGTACATCGTGGCGACCGCCGGCAGCCTGAGCGGTCGCTTCCGCCACATCGAGACCAGCGGCTTCCCGCCGCTGCACGGCGTGCGCGCCGATTCCCAGGGCGGCTCCCTGGTCCTGACCGTGGTCTGGGACGCGCCGCAGCCCGGCAACAAGCCCTTCGAGCTCGGCCTGATGCCGCCCAGCCCGGGACAGGCGGGGGCGGACAACGACTTCGTCGTGCGGGCCACGGGCCAGGGCAGGACCGCGCAGCTCTTCTACGGCACCGCTCCGGGGCACACCGTGGTCCCGAACTGCCCCGGCGTGGCCCTGGCGATCGACAACGCCCAGTTCCTGGCCGCCGGCGACGGCAAGGGTGCCAAGGGCAAGGCCACCGTCACCGCCAGCCTGCCCGCCGCCTTCGCCGGCCAGACCATCCTGTTCCAGGCGCTCGAGGACAGCACCTGCCGGGTCAGCAACGTGTTGACCTACACCTTCCCCTGATCGGCCGGTCCGCCGCTCCGGCCGGGCCGTAGAATCCTGGGCCGATGGCTCACCTTCCCCAGGATTCTCGGTGCGGCCGGGCGCGGATCGTCCGGCGGCGGAGCTGCGGCCCGGACGCCTTCGTGCTCGAGGTGGAGCTGGAGCAGGGCTTCGAGGAAGGCCTGGAGCCGCTGGAGCCGGGGCGCTTCGCCATGCTCACGCCGGAGCAGGACGTCGAGCTGACGGTGCCGCGGCCCTTCAGCGTCTACGAGCAGCTGGGTCCGCGGCGGCTGAGCTTCCTGATCCAGGTGCTGGGCGCCGGCACCCGGGTCCTGGGCGAGCTGGAGCCGGGCGCCGCCCTGCGCTGCACCCTGCCCCTGGGCAACGGCTTCCGGCTGGCGCCGCCCGAGCGCGAGGTGGTCCTGGTGGCCGGCGGGGTGGGCAGCGCGCCCTTCCTGCTCTACGCGCAGGCCCGCGCCGGCGCCGCGGCCGCCACCCACCTGCTCTACGGCGCCCGCAGCGCCGACCGGCTCTACGACCGCGGCAGCTTCGCGATCGAGGGCGTGCGGCGGCTGGACGCCACCGACGACGGCAGCCTCGGCTTCCACGGCAACGTGGTGGCCTGCCTGGACGCGGAGCTCGCCGCCGGCCGCGTCTCCGAGGCGGCCCTCTACTGCGCCTGCGGCCCGGAGCCGCTGCTCCACGCCTTCGCCGCCTTCGCCCGCGAGCGCGGCCTGGAGGCCCAGCTCAGCCTGGAGACCTACATGGGCTGCGGCATCGGCGTCTGCAACGGCTGCCCGATCGACACCGCTCCGGACGGCGCCTACGGCGACTGGCCCTACGCCAAGTCCTGCCTGGACGGCCCGGTCTTCGCGCTGGCCGACCTGGCCTTCTAGCCTTCCGCGCCGGCCGACTCCTCGTCCGGCTCGACCACTTCTTCCTCGTCGTCGCCGTCGGAGTCGATGTAGCCCAGGGCCTCGAGCTCGGCCAGCATCTCGGGCGAGAAGCGGTCCTGCGAGCGCAGCTCGGGGAACAGGTCGTACTTCTTGCGCTTGGCCTCGGTGCGGGCGCCGAAGGCGCGGCGGTCGGCCTTGGCCCGCTCCAGGATCCTGCGCCCGGCTTCGGTGCCGGACAGGTCCTGTCGTTCGCCGCGGTCCTGCTGCGGGTCGAACACCGCCTCGCCCTCGTCCGGAGAGACGAAGAAGATCGCCTTGCCGTCGGCATACCGGAAGGAGGCCAGCACGAAGGGGGCGTTGGCCTGGGCCACGTAGTAGTGGTCCGGGTCGGCCGGGCCGGCCTCCCGCAGGTCGACCACGCGGCCGGAGGCCATCTCGGGGACCGGCGCGCCGAGCTCGGTCAGCAGGCTCGGCATCAGGTCGACCAGGTCGATCGGGTCCTGCCGGCGTTCGCCCTGGGGGCCGCCGGGCAGGCGCGCGATCAGCGGGATGCGCAGGGTCTCCTCCCAGAGCTTGTGGTGACCCCAGTAATCGTGCTCCCAGAACTCCTCGCCGTGGTCGGAGGTGAGGACCAGGGCGGTGTCCTGGTCGAGGCCGCTCTCCTCCAGGTAGGCGAGCAGCCGCGCCAGCTGGTCGTCGACCATCGCGATCTCGGCGTCGTAGAGCGTGCGCACGAAGGCCTTGTCCTCGGGGCTGAAGTTTGCGGCCTCGAACAGGGGCTTGAAGAAGCGCTCCTGCGGCTTGTTGATCGGGTTGGCGTCCGGGTTGGCGGCTACCCACTCGCGCGCCTTGCGCACCGCCTCCCGCAGCGGCCCGCGGTAATCCGGGTCGAAGCGATCGAGGTACTCCAGCTCCGGCATGTAGGGGCTGTGGACCTCGTAGGTGTGCAGGAACAGGAAGAAGGGCTGGTCCGGGTCGCGCTCCTCGCGCAGCCACTCCAGCGCCCGGTCGACCCGGTCGGCGACGCCGGTGTTCTCCGACTCGAAGAACTCGAAGCCCTGGTGCAGGCCTCGCTCCGCCTTGACGAAGCCTCCGTCGGCGACGGCCGCGGTCTGCACGCCGGCGTCGCGCATGGCCTCCGCCAGGGTGACGGCGTTCTTCGACAGGGCGGGGAAGACCCGCGCGCCGTTCTCGAGCTCGGCCTTGTTCCACACCATGTGGGTGTTCGGATACAGCGAGCTGAACAGGCTGGCGTGGCTGGCGGCGGTGTAGGGCGAGGGGGCGAAGGCGTTCTCGAACAGCACCGACTCCGCGGCCAGGGCGTCGATGCTGGGCGAGGTGTCGCGGTCATGGCCGTAACAGCCCAGCCGGTCGGCGCGCAGGGTGTCGACCACGACCAGGATCAGGTTGCGGCTGCCCGAGCCGGGGTTCGCCGGGTCGGGGACCGGGTCGGGGTCGCCGCAGGCGGCGGCCAGCAGGGCCGGCAGGAGGGCGGCTGCGCGGCCGGCGAGGGAGATGCGGAGGGGCGTCCGGAGCATCAGTTCCGGGGCCAGTCTACGCGCCACTCGGGCGCGACCGAGACCAGCCGGCCGGTGACCTCCTCGCAGTCGTCCTCGACCCCAGCTCGGCGCCAGCAGTCGAAGAAGGGCCCGTTGCGCCAGGCGCGCTCGGACTGACGCGAGCGCCACAGCGACAGCGCCAGGAAGCGCTCCGGATCCAGGTCCGAGCGCCACAGCCCGCTGGCCAGCACGCCGGCGGCCTCCATGGCCGGGTCCCAGACGGTGCGCTGGACGTGCTCGAAGTGGGGCAGCTGGGCCGGCAGCAGCCGGGCCTCGGCGATGCGCAGGAAGCCGCCGTCCCGGCCCGCCACCTCGGCCAGGGGGGCGCCGGCGCCGAGCCCCTCGACCCGGTGCCAGAGCGTGACCTGCAGGTCCTGGATCAGGGCCTGCTGGCCGCTGGCGGCGAACAGCTCGTCGTGGCGCTCGGCCATGAAGCGCTCGACCGCGGCGTCGTCCCGCCAGAACCCGAGGATCACGGCGTGGTCGTCCTGATCCTGGTCGAGGGACCAGCCCCCGGTCTGCCCGCGGAAGCCGGGGATGCCGGCCAGGCCCTGCCAGGCGCGCTGGCCGTCGTCGAAGGCCTGGTGGTCGCCTACGCCGACCTGACAGACGATGTGCTTGAGGACGGAGGCGGGCGACGCGCCCGGGACGGGCGCGGGGGTAGGGGACTCGGCTTCGTTCAAGGTGGCTGAGCGGGACCGGCCCGGCCCCGCAGGGCCACGAGTGTATCCTCGGAGCGCCATGGAGTCGTGGTCCATCCAGGTCGAGAAGGAGTACCTCAAGTTCTCCGCCGCCCATTTCCTGATCTTCCCCAGCGGGGAAGCCGAGCGCCTGCACGGGCACAATTACCGGGTCTTCGTCCAGCTCGAGGCCGAGCTCACGCGTCACGGCCTGGTGCTGGACTTCAAGATGGTGAAGCCGGTGATCCGGGAGCTGGTCGACGCCCTCGACGAGCACTGGCTGCTGCCCGGCGAGCACCCGGAGATCCGGATCGAGGAGCGCGCCGACGGCGTGGTCGAGGTGCGCTACCGCGACCGTTACTACGCCGCGCCGGCGGAGGACGTCATCGTGCTGCCGCTCAACAACACCAGCGCCGAGAACCTGGCGGCCTGGTTCGGGCGGCAGCTGCTGGCGCGCCTGTCGGAGCGCTTCCCGGATGTGGAAGCCCGAGGTCTCCTCGTCGGTGTGGAGGAGACCTCGGGGCAGCGCGGAAACTACCGATATCTCAAGGAGTGATCTCGAACACGATGACCCCGTCGGGTTCGAGCTGGATCGTCAGGCGGTTGCCGTTCACCTGGATCCCGGAGTCGACGGCGCTGAGCTCCTCGAGCGCCACGCCGGGCAGGGTGTTGAGGAAGGTCGCGGACTGGAGCCGCGCCACCCGCAGCGTCGCCTGGTAGGTCTGGATGACCGTCATGGTGTCCTCGATCGAGAGCCCCAGGGCGGCCACCAGGTCGGGGACCGAGCCGTTGTAGGTGGTGCCGCTGGGCACCGAGCCGCCGAGCGAGATGGCCATCGCCTCGGCCTCCGCCTCGGCCGTCGCCACCGCGTCCGCCTCGGCCTGCTGGAGGTGGGGCAGCAGGGTGTCCCGGTGGGTCAGGGGCGCGTTGTTGACCGAGTCGATGCGCCAGGCCCGCAGCACCTGGGCGCTGGTGGCGCCGTTCAGCTCCACCTCGATCGTGCGCCCGGTCAACAGCAGGTCGACCGCACCGGCCACCCGGTCGATCACGACCAGGACGTCGTCCGCCTGCTCCGGCGTCAGGCCTTCCGCGACCAGGGCGCTGTGCGGCGGGGGCGAGCTGACCGAGCCGCCGGCCCGGCGCACCAGCTCGGCGGTGTCGCCCGGCAGCAGGCCGATCTCCCGGCAGCCGTTGGCCCACACCCAGTCCGGTTCGACCACGTCGTTGGCCATCGCCACCCGCATCATCTGGCCGTCGGTGGTGGCGAGCACGCCGAGGGCGTATTCGTCGTCCGGCAGGGTGAGCCCGAAGCGCTTCTGGTTCGCCATCGGGTAGATCAGCTCCATCGCCCGGTAGACCGGCTTCTTGATCCCGCGCAGGGTCAGGGCGCCGATGCCCTTGCCGGTCAGGTCGGCGATGCCTTCCTGCTCGTCCTGGTCGTAGAGCATGAAGAAGATGTTGCCGTCGATGCCCTGGGCGACCGCCGAGCTGAGCAGGGTCACCAGGTTGGCCGCCGCGCTGGAGGTGTCGAAGTCGAAGCCGCGCACGATGGTGTTCGGGCGCACGTTCCACTCCGAGACCACGAGCTCGGCCTGGCGGCCGTGGGCGGCGAGGGCGGCGTCGAGCCGCTCCGGCATGCGGTGGTAGCGCATCGAGGCGCCGAGGCCGTAGTTGTGCCACGAGAGGAAC
>CAZXTO010000141.1:0-8481 GCA_964643675.1 uncultured Planctomycetales bacterium | reverse complement strand
CCCGAGCCTCGGACCGGCCAGCAAGAGGAGATCCCCGAGATCCTGGTCATCGGCCGCACCGAAGCCGAGGGGGTGCCGGTGGTGCCGCTCGACTGGTTCGGCTCGCGGGACGTGTTCGGTCCGGAGCAGATCCGCGAGACCGGCGCGCGCGACCTGAACGAGCTGGTCCAGTACCTGCCCGCCGCCTCGACCCGCCCCTACAACGGCGGCGAGGCCAGCGCGCCGAGCTTCTCGATGCGCGGCCTGCCCGACGACGGCCTGACCGAGTACCTCAACGTGCTCATCGACGGCGTGCCCGCGAGCCCGCTGCCCTACGGCTGGACCGCCTTCAGCTTCCTGCCGCTGACCACCGAGCGGGTCTACGCCCTGGACTACATCCGCGGCGGCCACACCGTGCGCTACTCGCCGAACACGGTCGGCGGCGTGCTGAACTTCATCACCCAGCCGATCCCGAGCGGCTCGAACCTCGACTTCCGCACCACCCTGGGCTCGAACGACTACTCGAGCACCCTGCTCAGCTACGGCCAGACCATCGACGACTTCGGCTACGTCGCCACCTACGTCGACCGCCGCGGCGAGGGCTACCGCGAGAACGGCGGCTTCGACCAGCAGGACTTCAACCTGAAGTTCCGCTGGCAGCTCGGCGACGAGAGCTGGCTGGCGACCTCCTTCAGCCACATGGAGGACGAGCACATGGCGCCGGGCGGCCTGACCCTGGCGCAGTTCAACCAGAACCCCTTCGGCAACGCGCGGCCCGAGAACCTCTTCGACGGCTTCCGCAGCGTGGCCGACGTGGTCTACCACCGCGGCGGCGAGGACGCCTGGGTCGAGGGCTTCGGCTACCTGTCGCAGACCGGCCGACACCTGCGGGCCCAGCGGCCGCACTTCGGGGCCGCGACCACGGTCTCGGACTGGGATGACGAGAGCTTCTTCGGCGCGGTCGGCGCGCGCGGCCTGTACGAGACCGAGCTGGCCGGCATGGAGCACCAGATCTACTACGGCGCCCGCTACCACCGCGACTGGATCCCGTCGTGGAAGCTGCGCAGCGAGCCCTACCCGGGCGGCCCGAGCACTCTGACCCAGGACGCCGAGTACAGCGTCAACACCATCTCGCTGCACGTCGACGACACCTTCCGCCCGACCGACGAGCTGCTGGTCAACCTCGGCCTCCGCGCCGAGTGGATCCCGAGCACCGAGGGCGAGGACGCGGTCGGCGGCTGGAAGTTCGAGGACGAGTTCTTCGACCTGCTGCCGGCGGTCGGCGCCAGCTACGAGCTGACCGATGACTGGGCGCTCTACGGCAACTACGCCGAAGGCTTCCGCGCGCCGCAGGTGTGGGGCTACGCCTTCACCACCAAGCCCAAGGACACGCTGAAGTTCGAGAAGGGCCGCTCGATGGAGCTCGGCACCCGCTGGATCGGCGGCGCCGGCTTCTCCGGCTCGGTGACCGGCTGGCGCGTCGACTACGACGACTTCGGCGTCTTCTACAGCGGCTTCTACGAGAACCTCGGCAAGATCACCGCGACCGGCGCCGACGTGGTGCTCGAGTGGGACGCCAGCACCCTGTCGCCCTCGCTCGAGGGTCTGTCGACGCTGTGCTCCTTCACGGTCCAGGACTCCGAGCTCAAGAGCGGCCCCAACGCCGGCAACGAGACGCCTTACGCCTGGGAGCAGAAGGCGGCCTGGATGGCCCGCTACGAGACCGAGCGCGGCTGGTCCGCCTCAATCGGCGGCACCTACGTCGGCGACTCCTTCTCCGACGACGCCAACACCGCCCAGGTCAACGCCAACGGCAACCTCGGCGTCAACCCGGGCCGCACCATCTGGGACGGCCGGATCGCCAAGCTGACCGAGATTAGCGAGCAGGTGGAGCTGGAGTTCGCGCTCGGCGCCACCAACCTCGCCGACGAGTCCTGGCACGTCCACTCCCGCGGCGGCTTCTTCGGCGGCGGCCAGGTCGCCGGCCCGCCGCGGCAGTTCTACTTCTCGGCCGCCATGAGTGTGCGATGGTGATGCCGCGATGAGAACGCTCCCGCTCCTTCTGTCCCTATGGTCCGCGTCCGCCGCTTGCGCTCTGCCGCAGGCGGCGGGCGATCCCGCCGGCGACCCCGCCAAGGGCGAGGTGCCGCTGCCGGCCGCCGCAGGCTGGGACGCCCGGCTCGTGATCGACAACGACGTCGGCGTCTGGACCGTCAAGCCCTTCCCGGTGTTCCCGCAGTACGCCTCGCCCGAGGTGGTGGGCCTCGACGACAAGGGCCGCTGCATCGTGCTGGTGTCCTACAGCGGCAAGTGGACGCCGATGCCGCGCATCCAGGACGGCAAGTGGCTCGGCGGGCTCGCCCACGGCGAGCTCGACCCGCGCGCCGACGGCGCCGAGCTCTACACCGGCGGCCAGCTCGGCAACCTCTACCAGCTGCGCGCCTACCCCAACGGCGCGCTCGACGCCCGCCGAATCGGCCACTTCCCCGGCCGCGAGCTCCACACCCTGGTGGCGCTCGAGGGCCGCGGCCTGCTGGTCTTCACCCGCCCCGGCGGCCTGTGGCTGATGACGCCGGACGGCGCCGACGGCGAGTGGAACGCCCACTCCTACGGCGACCTCGGCGGTCGGGTCCGCGACGCCTTGCTGGTGGACATCCCCGGCGCCGGCGGTCCGGCGGTGGCGGCGGTCACCCGCGCGGGCTGGCTCAGGCTGATGCGCCTCGGCCCGAGCGGACCCGAGTGGGAGACCATCTGGCAGACCGAGATGGGCCTCGGCCGCCTGGCCTGGGACCCGGAACGGCCCGCGGTGCTGTACCACACCCTCGACGACGGCCGCGTCATGCGCCACGAGCGCTCGGCGGCCGGGGCCTGGAAGCACCAGACCATCTACCAGGGCCCGCAGGGCCCGCGCGGACTGGCCGCGGCCCGCTTCAGCGCCGAGCCTGGCGTGGAAGAGACGGTCGCGGTCTTCGGCTACAGCGGCAAGGTCCAGCTGCTGTCTCGGCGCGGCACCGAGTGGAGCGCCGAGACCTTGTTCACCGACCGCGACAAGGGCCACTGGCTGCACGCCGCCGAACTCGACGGGCGCAACGGCACCCGCGAGCTGCTCGCCAGCGGCTACGGCGCGCGCGTCGTGATGCTGGCGCGTCCGCCTGGATACGGGGTCGAGGAGGGTGCGCTCGCGCCGGCCGAGGAGGCCGGCGGGGAGGCGCCCGACTGACCCACGGCCGACGCGATGCTCCGTTCGGCCGTGGGCGTCGCTGAAGGGGAAGAGGAAGGCGCTCGCCTTCCTCTTTCTTTTTCCTCCGCGCAGGCTCCAAGATGGGTTTGGAGGCTGCCCACCGTCGCTACCATGGATTCTGGCCCGGGCGGCCCGGTTCCGGCCACCCTCCCCCCCGCCATCCGCCGCCAATTCCAAGTCCGTGGGCGAACACCAGGTCACCGCATACCAGGACAGCGAACAGCTTCGCTTCTTCATGAAGTGCGTGCTGCGCGACCTGCAGGCGCTCGAGCTGATGCTCGAGCAGGGCATGATCGAGTCGGACAAGAGCCGCGTCGGCGCCGAGCAGGAGCTGTTCCTGGTCGACCCCAGCGGCCGGCCGGCGCCGCTGGCGCTGCCGATGCTCGAGGCGATCGACGACCCGCACTTCACCACCGAGCTGGCGCAGTTCAACCTCGAGTTCAACTGCGATCCCTTCGAGTTCCGCGGCAGCTGCCTGCGGGACCTCCAGCTCCACCTCGAGGAGCTGCTCGGCAAGGCGCGGGTGGCGGCCCGCGAGCTCGGCGGCGACGTGGTGATGACCGGCATCCTGCCGACCCTGCGCAAGGACGACCTCACGACCGAGGCGATGACCCCCCTGCCGCGCTACTTCGCGCTGCAGGAGGCCATGGGCAAGCTGCGGGGCGGGGTGTTCCGGCTCCGCATCAAGGGCATCGACGAGCTCAACGTGCAGCACGACACGATGATGCTCGAGGCCTGCAACACCTCGTTCCAGATCCACCTGCAGGTCGCGCCGGAGGACTTCGTCCGGCTCTACAACATCTCGCAGCTGATCGCCGGCCCGGTGATGGCGGCGGCGGTCAATTCGCCGCTGCTGTTCGGCAAGCGGCTGTGGCGCGAGACCCGGCTGGCGCTTTTCCAGCAGTCGGTCGACACCCGCCGTACGGGCCTGCACCAGCGCGAGTTCATGCCGCGGGTCAGCTTCGGCACCGAGTGGGTCAAGAAGTCGGTGCTCGAGATCTACCAGGAGGACGTCGCCCGCTTCCGCGCCCTGATCGGCTCCGACGACTACGAGGACCCCTTCGAGGCCATGGAGGCCGGGCGCGCGCCCAAGCTCTACGCGATGCGCCTGCACACCGGCACGGTCTACCGCTGGAACCGGGCCTGCTACGGCATCAGCGACGGCAAGCCGCACCTGCGCATCGAGAACCGGCTGCTGCCCTCGGGCCCCTCGGTGACCGATGAGGTCGCCAACGCCGCCTTCTGGTTCGGCATCGTGCACGGCGCCGCCGCCGAGTACGGCGACCCGGCCGGCCGCATCCCCTTCGACCACGCCAAGGCCAACCTGTTGGCCGCCGCCCGGCTCGGCCTCGACGCCCAGTTCACCTGGTTCGACGACCAGCGCATCCCCGCCGGCGATCTGATCCTCGACCAGCTGCTGCCGATCGCGCGGCGCGGGTTGGAGCACTGCGGCATCGACGCCGAGGACGCCCAGCGCTACCTGCAGGTGGTCCAGGACCGGGTCGAGTCCGGCCGCACCGGCGCCTGCTGGCAGATCAAGTCGGTGATGACGATGGATGAGAAGGCCAGCCCGATGGCCAAGGCCGGCGCCCTGGTCCAGGCCACCATCGGCAACCAGGTCGACGGCCGGCCCGGGCACGACTGGGAGTTCGCGCAGGTCGGCGACGAGACCCCGGTCTCGCGCGAGCACTACGAGACCATCGACTCCTTCATGACCACCGACATCTTCACGGTGCACGAAGACGAGCTGGTCGACCTCGCCGCCAACATGATGGATTGGCGCCACATCCGCCACGTCCCGGTGGAGGACGACGAGCACCGCCTGGTGGGCTTGGTGACCCACCGCGCGCTGCTGCGCTTCTTCTCGCGCGCAGCCGGCGACCGCAACCAGGTCCCGGTCGGCGAGATCATGGAGGCCGACCCGGTCACCGTTCCGGCCAATTCGCTGACCCTCCACGCCTTCCGCCTGATGCGCGAGCACAAGGTGTCCTGCCTGCCGGTGGTCGACGAGCACCGCCGCCTGGTGGGCATCGTCAGCGACCACGACTTCATGGGCGTCGCGGCCAAGCTGCTCGAACAGAAGCTGCGCGAGTAGGGAAATGCCGGAGCAGCTCCAAGACCCGCCGCAGGCCCCCGGTTCAAGCCGCAAGGTCGGCGAGATCGCGGCCGGCGATGGCCCGCTGATGCTCTGCACCGGCGCCATCCACGGCAACGAGCCGGCCGGCGTGCTGGCCCTCGAGCGGGTGCTGGCGGAGCTGGAGGCGCGGCCCGGCGGCTTCCGCGGCCGGCTGGTCGGCCTGGCCGGCAACCTGGCGGCGCTGGAGCGCCGCACCCGCTACCTCGACGTCGACCTGAACCGGGCCTGGCTGCCGGAGCGGCTCGAGGCGGTCGACCAGCCCGGCTCCCCCTTCGACGCCGAGGGCCGCGAGCAGCGCGACCTCCTGGAGGAGCTGCGGGCCGCGATCGACGGCGCCGACCAGGAGGTCTACTTCCTCGATCTCCACACCAGCTCGGCGCCGGGCACCCCCTTCGCCTGCATCGGCGACACCCTGCGCAACCGCCGCTTCGCCCACTTCTTCCCGGTGCCGGTGATCCTCGGACTCGAGGAGCAGATCGACGGCGCCCTGCTCGAACACCTGAACAACGCCGGCATGATCACGCTCGGCTTCGAGGGCGGCCAACACGACGCGCCCGAGTCGGTCGAGAACCACGCCGCCGCGATCTGGACCGGGCTGGGCTCGGCCGGTTTGCTGCCGCGCGACGACGAGCGGGTGGTGGCGGCGCGAGCGCTGCTCGACGAGCGCGCGGCCGGGGTGCCGCCGGTGCTCGAGATCCGCTATCGCCACGGCCTGGCGCCCGAGGACGACTTCCGCATGCGCCCGGGCTTCCGCAACTTCTGCGAGGTGCACGCCGGCCAGGTCCTGGCCGACGACGCCCGCGGCGACATCGAGGCCTTCTACCCCGCGCGCGTCCTGCTCCCGCTCTACCAGGGCAAGGGCGACGACGGCTTCTTCCTCGCCCGCGAGATCTCGCCGGTGTGGCTGACCCTGTCGCGCTGGATGCGCCGCCTGCGCCTCGATCGCTTCGTGCACTGGCTGCCCGGGGTGCGCCGGCACCCGCAGGTCACCGGCGCCCTGCTGGTCGACCGCCGGGTGGCGCGCTGGTTCACGATCGAGGTCTTCCACTTGCTCGGCTTCCGCAAACGCCGCGCAGAGGGGGAGTTGCTGATGGTCAGCCGGCGCGCGCACGATCTGCGGCGGCCGGTGGAGATCCGGATCTGAGCGCGCAAGCCCTTTCTCGCGACCGACTTTGTTTTTTGCGCGAAGAAATTCTCCCTCTTTCCCTGGAGAAAGCCTAATTTGGTTGCTGGCCTCGGTGCGAATGATGCGGGCGACACCCCCCCCTTCGCACCGCGACGACTACCCCCCCCCGTGCCGAGGCCTTTTTCAACCTTTCGCGACAACCGGCGAACCCCTACCCCCAAGACCCGACCCGCTCGGGAACCATTCGGCGCTGCTCCTCCCCCTGTGAGCAGCGCCGCTTCCTTTTCCTCCGCTGACTAGGAGGCCCGGCGCACCTGGTTGCGGCCGCCTTCCTTGGCCGCATACAGCGCGGTGTCGGCCCGGCGCAGGATGCCCGGCAGGTCGTCGAGGATGCCGGACCAGAAGGCGCGCTTGGCCAGGAAGCTGTGGGCGATCGCGGTCTCGAGCCGCAAGGCATCGAGGCGGTCGTCCACCGACAAAACGTCGGTGGAGGTGTCCTCCTGCAGGATGCTGGCCTCGGTGCGCAGCTGCTCGGCTACGTCGCGGACCTTGCCGCCCTCCATGTGCAGCCAGCCCGCGGTGAGCGCCACCGCCGCCAGCGCCGGCGCGGCCGCCACCAGCGGGAATTTGGGCCGGCCGCCGGCCGCCTGGTGCATCTCCTCGAGGATGTCGAAGGCGGGCGGGTACTTGCGGTGGGCGAGGGTGGTCAGGGCCTCGGCCAGCATCGGCGCGCCGAAGTGGACCGGCGGCGCCAGGATCGACTTGAGGCCGAGCTCCTCGCTGCAATGCCCGAGCTTGGCGGCCTGCTCCTCCGACACGTGCACGATCAGGCCGTCGACCTGCTTCAGGCCCAGCTCCTCCTCGGCGTGGGCGATCAGCCCGCGCAGGCCGGCGATGACGGGGCCGCAGCCGCCGCCCTCGGGCAGCGTGAAGATGCGCCGCGCCAGGATGGCGTCGCGGTTGAGCAGCATGGCCATGCCGCGGTTGCGGCCGACCAGCACGCGGAGGTGGGCGCGCCACTTCTTGGGCGCCGACTTGGTCGCGCTGGCGTGGTGGAGCAGCGCGTAGCTCGAGGGCACCATGCGGCACTGCCCGGGGAAGATCCGGTTCAGGACCTCGGCCGCCGGCTTGACCAGCTGGCTCGGGAAGGCGTGCAGGGTGCGGTGGCCGGAGTAGCCCGGCCCGGAGTCGGTGGTGTGCGAGACCAGGCCGCCCTCGACCTGACCTTGCAGGTACTCGAGGTAGTTCTTGGTCTCCTGGCCCTTCTTGCCGCGCTTGGTGACCAGGAAGTCATAGCTCGGGTCGACCGCGGCGACCACCGGGGCGGCGAGCAGGTTCTCGTCGTCGAGCTCCTCGAGCAGCTGGGCGAGGCTCTTGTCGCCGAGCTCGAGCTCGACCGGACCGGCGTCGGCGCCGCTCTGGAAGACCGTGACTCGCTGGCGTCCCACCACCAGACCGGTGGCGACCGCCTTCTTGAGTCGGATTTTCAGGGCCATGTTCGTGATCGTGGGCGAGGGGGTGGAACCGTGAGGCTCAGGCAGGGGGAGGAGATGCCGCTCGCTCCCCCTGCCTCGGGGAGATCCCTACTTGACCGGGATCAGATCGTCCTTGATGGAGCTGCGCTTCTCGTTGAAGCCTTCGTGATCCCAGACCACGGTGTAGTTGCCGAAGCCGCTCGAGGCGCCGCTGCGGGTCAGCTTGCACTCCCACTTGGTCTGCCAGTTCGAGCTGGTGAAGTTGCCGACCTTGAAGTGCTCGGGGCTATCGATGTCGATGTCCAGATCCTTCAGCTTCTTGCAGTACTGGCCGTGGCGGGCGGCGTAGCGGGCCTGCGCGGCCTCGACCTGCGCGAGGTAGGAGAAGGACTCGGAGGCCTTGCTCCGCTCGACGGCGGTCTGGTAGCGCGGGACGGCGAGCATCGCGAGGACGCCCAGGATCACGACCACGATGGTCAGTTCGACGAGGGAGAATCCCTTCTGGTTCTTGGCGAGAGTCATG
>CAZXTO010000140.1:0-8505 GCA_964643675.1 uncultured Planctomycetales bacterium | reverse complement strand
TAGGCGGCGCCGGACCGCTGCCCACCGCGGATCCGGCCCCCCCGACCGGCGTCGCCCCCCACCCGGGCGACGGCATCCTGCGCGACGCCTGGGCCTTCCTTCCCGGTCCGGCCGCCGACGCCGGCTGGCGCCGCCTCACCGACCTCCCCCGCCCCGCGGCCGCCGCCGCGGTGGCCCGGCTCGGCGGCTCCCATCTGCTGCTCTTCGCCGGCGACGACGGCAGCCTGCGCGGCAGCGACCCGGCGCTCCACCCCGGCTTCCCGCCCGCGGTCCACGCCTACCACACGATCACCGACACCTGGGCCGCTGCCGGCGTCATGCCGCAGCCGGTGGTGACCACCGCGGCCGTGCCGTGGGACCAGGGCTTCCTGATCCCGAGCGGCGAGACCCGGCCCGGGGTCCGCACCCCCGCCACCGCCCTGGTCCGCCCGGCCGCGCGCCCGGCCGCCCTGGGCCAGCTCGACTGGATCGTCCTGGTGCTCTACTTGGCGGCGCTGGTCGGCATGGGGGCGTGGTTCTCCAGTCGCACCCGCGACAGCGACGACTTCTTCCTCGCCGGCCAGCGCATCCCGTGGTGGGCGGCCGGCCTGTCGATCTACGGCACGCAGCTGTCGGCGATCACCTTCCTCGCCACGCCGGCGCTCGCCTACGCCACCGACCTGCGCTACGCCCCGACCTGGATCGGCATCCTGCTGGTGGTGCCCCTGGTGACCCGGGTCTTCCTGCCGCAGTTCCGCCGCCGCAACCTGCGCACCGCCTACGAGTACCTGGAGCGACGCTTCTCGCCGCTGGTGCGTCAGGTCGGCAGCGGCTGCTTCCTGGTCATGCAGACCGCGCGCATGGGCATCGTGGTCTACCTGCCGGCGCTGGCGCTGGCGACCGTGACCGGGCTCGACGTCCGCTCCTGCATCCTCGTCACCGGAGTGCTGGCGACGATCTACACCGTGCTCGGCGGCATGGAGGCGGTGATCTGGACCGACGTGCTGCAGGTCTTCGTGCTCATCGGCGGCGTGCTGCTCGCCTTGGGCCTGGCCTTCGACGGCGCCGGCGGCTGGGCCGCCTTCGACGGCGCCGCCGGCGCGGCCAAGCTGCGCCTGTGGGACGGCGGCTTCTCCTGGACCGAGGCCGGCTCGTGGTCGCTGATGCTCGGCTCGATCATCCTGATGATCCCGCCCTACACCACCGATCAGGCCGTGGTGCAGCGCTACCTCTCCGCGCGCAGCGAGGAGGCCGCCGGCCGCGCCGCCTGGCTCAACGGCTGGATGTCGATCCCGGCCGGCCTGCTGTTCCCGACCCTCGGCGTGTGCCTGTGGGCCTTCTACCGCCAGCAGCCCGAGGCGCTGCAGCTGGGCATGCCGAACGACGGCATCCTGCCGCTGTTCCTCGGCGACCACCTGCCGGCCGGGCTGGCGGGCCTGGTCATCGCCGGCCTGCTGGCGGCGACAATGTCGACCCTGGACTCCTCGATGCACTCGATCGCCACCGCGGTGGTGAACGACTTCTACCGACCGCGCCACCCGGAGGCCGACGACGCCCACGTGCTGCGGGTGGCGCGGCGCTGGACCGTCGCCGCCGGGCTGTTCGGCACCGTCTGCGCCGCGTCGCTGGCGAGCTTCGAGATCACCTCCCTGTTCCTGCTGTTCCTGAAGGCGCTCGGCCTGCTCTCCTCGGGACTGGCGACGCTGTTCCTGCTCGGCGCCTTCTGTCCCCGGGTCGGCCCGCGCGCGGCGCTGATCGGCGCCGCCCTCGGCACCGGCGTGCTCGGCGCGCTGGCCTGGACCACCGGCCTGCACGCCTACTGGTTCGGCGCCGTCGGCATCGGCATCGGCATGAGCGCGGGCTGGCTGGGCAGCCGCCTGCCCGGCTTCGACGAGGCGGGGACCCGAGCTTGAGCGCGCCCGCCGCCCCGCCGCTCACCGCCGACGCCCTGCTCGAGCGGCTCGAGGCGGCGCTGGCCTTCTGGCTGCGCCACGGCCTCGACCAGGAGCACGGCGGCTTCCTGACCGCGCTTGACCACGACGGCGCGCGGGTCGACGCCGACAAGGCGGTGTGGCTGCAAGGCCGCGCGGCGTGGCTGTTCGCGCACCTGCACCGCACCCATGAAGCGCGCCCGGAGTGGCTCGCCGCCGCCCGCTCGGCGGCCGAATTCCTGCTCGCGCACGGCTTCGACGAGCGCGGCCGCATGCCCTTCCTGGTCGCCCGCGACGGCCGCCCGCTGCGCCGCCGCCGCTACGCCTACTCCGAGCTGTTCGCGGCCATGGGCTTCGCCGAGCTGGCCGCTGCGGAGGCCGCCGCCGAGGAGACGCCGGCCGCTTCCGGTTCGCTCGAGCTGGCCGCCCGCGCGCGCGACCTCGCCGAGCGCTTCCTCGCCCACGACGACGAGCCGGAGCGCTTCCCGCCGAAGTGGGAGCTCGACACCCGGCCGATGCGTGGCCTGGCGAAGCCGATGATGGCGCTGTGCCTGAGCCAGACGCTGCGCGACGCCGGCGCTTGGGACCGCGGCCGCGCCGTCGCCGACGAGGCGCTGGCGGGGATCCGGGCCCAGCTCGACCCGGAGCGCCGCGCCGTGCTCGAGGTGGTCGGGCGCGACGGCGCCTTCCTGCCCCACTTCGAGGGCCGCAGCCTCAACCCCGGCCACGCGCTCGAAGCGGCCTGGTTCGTGCTCGAGGAGGCGCGCCGCCGCGACGGCGACGAGACCGCCGCCCTGCGCCGCATGGGCCTCGACATGGCCGAGTGGTCCTGGGAGCGCGGCTGGGACCCCGAGCACGGCGGGATCCTCTCCTTCGTCTCCGTCGACCACCGCCCCATCCAGGAATACGGGCAGGACCAGAAGTTCTGGTGGCCGCAGTGCGAGGCCCTGTTGGCCGCGCTGCACGCCGCGGCCGCGGCCGGAGACGAGCGGGTCTCCGACCGCTGGCGGGAGCGCGCCGGACGGGTCTGGGCATGGTTCGCCGATCACCACCTCGACTCGGCCCAGGACGAGTGCTTCGGCTGGCTCGACCGCGCCGGCCGGCCGATCCAGACCCTCAAGGGCAGCCATTGGAAGGGACCCTTCCACTACCCGCGGACCCTGCTGTTCGCCGCCCGGCTGCTGCGGGAGCGCAGCCCCGCCGGCCGCTAAGCTTGGCGGGTGGCCGGCCTCCACCCGCTCGACTGGATCGCCATCCTCGGCTACCTGGCGGTCGCCGTCACCGTCGGCACGGTGCTGTCGCGCCGCGCCGGGCGCTCGACCGACGACTTCTACCTGGCGGGTCGCTCGCTGCCGTGGTGGGTGGCGGGCACCAGCCTGGTGGCGACCACCTTCGCCGCCGACACGCCGCTGTTCGTCGCCGGACTGGTGCGCACGGACGGCATCGCCGGCAACTGGCTGTGGTGGAGCTTCGTGGTCGGCGGCACGCTGTGGTTCGTGTTCCTGGCCGGCTGGTGGCGGCGGCTGGAGCTGACCACCAACGCCGAGTTCACCGAGGTGCGCTACTCCGGCCCGCAGGCCAAGGCGCTGCGCGGCTTCTACGGCGCCTACCACGCGGTGGTGACCAACACCATCGTGCTGGTCTGGGTGCTGCTGGCGATGCTCAAGATCGTGCGCGCGGTGCTCGAGCTCGACGCCGGCGCCGCCTGGCTCGGGATCGCCGCCGACGTCTGGATCGTCGCCGCCGCGGTGCTGCTGGCGCTCGGCTACTCGATCCTGGCCGGGCTGTGGGGCGTGGTCGTCACGGACCTGTTCCAATTCGTGCTGGCGATGGCCGGCGGCATCGTGCTGGCCTGGAAGGCGGTAGAAGCCTGCGGCGGCCTCGGTCCGATGACCGCCACCCTCGAGGCCGAGTTCCCCGACAAGCTGGCGATGCTGCCCGCGCCCGGCGCCGGCGGCCCGCTCGACGCCGCCTTCTGGAGCCAGGGATTCACTGCCTTCCTGGTCACGGTGTGCCTGGTCGGCTGGCTGAACAAGAACGCCGACGGCTCCGGCCAGGCGGTGCAGCGGTTCCTCGCCGCCAAGGACGAGGACCACGCCCGCGGCGGCGCGCTGTGGTTCCAGCTGGCGCACTACGTCCTGCGCAGCTGGCCGTGGATCCTGGTCGGATTGGCCTCGCTGATCCTGCTGCCCGACGCGGCGCTGCCCTTGACCAGCGCCGGCGCGCCCGACCACGAGGCCGCCTACCCGATCCTGATGCGCCAGCTGCTCGGCCCGGGCCTGTTCGGGCTCTTGTGCGCCAGCTTCCTGGCGGCCTTCATGAGCACGCTGGACACCCACTTCAACACCGCCTCGGCCTACGCGGTGAACGACCTCTACCGGCGCTTCCTGCTCCGCGACGCGAAGCCGCGCCACTACGTCGCGGTGGGGCGCTGGGTCGAGGTGCTGGTCGGCGCGCTGGCTGCGGCGCTGGCCCTGCAGGCGGATTCGATCAAGGACCTGTTCACCTTCTCCCTGCAGCTGGTGGCCGGGCTGGGTCCAGCGCTGTTCCTGCGCTGGGTGTGGTGGCGGGTGAACGCCTGGACCGAGATCAGCGGCCTGGCCACCAGCACGGCGCTGGCGGTCGGCCTGAGCTTCGCGCCGGCGGCGTGGTGGCCGGCGGCGCCCTTCAACGGCTGGCAGGCAGGAACGGCGTGGGACTTCTCGGGCAAGTTCCTGCTGATCTCGGCGCTCTCGGTGGCCGTGATGCTGGTGGTCACGCTGCGCACCGCGCCGGTGCCGCGCGCCACCCTCTCGGCCTTCTACGAACAGGTGCAGCCCTTCGGCGCCTGGCGCCCCTTCCGCCGCGATGGCGAGCGCCGGCCGAGTCGGCTGTGGCCGTTGGTGGCGGGCTGGGCTGGCGGCATGGCCGTCACCTGGGGGCCGATGCTCGGCATCGGACAGTGGCTGCTGGGGCGGAACCCGCTCCCGGCCTTCGCCGTCGGCGCCGTCGGCGGCCTGATGCTGTGGTGGAGCTGGGGGCGCACCGCGCGCAGGGCGGCGGCATGAATCAGCGGCTCCCTGCGCTCCTCCGCCCGCTGCTCCTGCTCGCCCTCTCGCTCGCGGCCTGCGGCCCGGCGCCGCCCGATCCCAGCGCCGCCCCCGAGGTCTTCGTGGATCAACTGGTCGACAACCTCCGCCACATCGCCGCGGACTACCAGCCGCAGGAGAGCGAGCTCGACCCCGCCGATCCGGCCGGCGCCGCGATCTGGAAGCCGATGGTGGCAGAGATGCGCTCCCTGCTCGAACCGCACCTCGGCGCGGAGTTGATGGTGGACTGGCGGCTGCCGCCCGCGCGCGGGGCTTGCGTGCTGGCCTGGTTCCACCTGCAGGCCGCCAAGGCGGACTTCCCGCCCGAGATCGAGCTGCTGAAGATCGAGCAGGCGGCCTCCCCGCGAGCGCTCCTCCGGGTCCATTGCTTCGACCAGGACGGGATCGAGGAGGCCAGCTACCGGGTCGAGCTGCGGCGGCGCGACGGCGCCTGGAAGCTGGTGCGGCCGCCGCGACCGCGCTGATCCAGCTCAGGCGGCCGGGGCGGGGAGCGCCGGCAGGCAGGGCTGCTGGCAAGGCGGAAACCCTCCAGGGGGGAGGGCGGGAGCGCCGATGGACCAGGGACGCCCCCTACCGTCACCCCGATCTCGTTTCGCCCATGCAACTCGCTTCCCTGGTCTATCGCGCGGAATCCGGCTGGACCCCGGCACCGCCCGCCATCTCCCCCAACAAACAAGCGCTCATCCTGGTTTTTGGCGCTTCCAGCTACCACGACCACCAGGAGCCCCTGCGGCAGCTCGAAGCGGCCTGTCCGGGCGCCGTCCTCGCCGGCTGCTCGACCTCCGGCGAGATCCTGGATGACACGGTCCAGGACGAGAGCCTGACCGCCACCCTGATCCGCTTCCGCGCCACCGAGCTGCGCCAGGCCACCGCCCCGGTGAAGGCGGCCAACCGCTCCTTCCACGCCGGGTTGAGCCTGGCCCAGCAGCTCGAGGCCCCTGACCTGCGCGGGGTCCTGGTGTTCTCGGACGGCCTGTGCGTGAACGGCAGTGAGCTGGTGCGCGGCCTCAACGCCGGCCTGCCGGACGAGGTCGTGGTCACCGGCGGCCTGGCCGGCGACGGCGACCGCTTCGAGCGCACCTGGGTGCTCAGCGACCAGGGCCTGCGCAGCGGCCAGATCACCGCGGTCGGCCTCTACGGTGACGCGGTCCGCATCGGCCACGGCTCCAAGGGCGGCTGGGACATCTTCGGCATCCAGCGCCGCGTGACCCGCTCGGAGGCCAACGTGCTGTTCGAGCTCGACGGCAAGCCGGCGCTCGACGTCTACAAGGACTACCTCGGCGAGAAGGCCGCCGACCTGCCGGCCAGCGCGCTGCTGTTCCCGCTGTCGCTGCAATTGGAGGACGGCAGCGAGGAGGAGAGCGTGGTCCGCACCGTGCTCTCGGTGGACGAGGAAGCGCGCAGCATGACCTTCGCCGGCGACCTGCCCGAGGGTTCGATCGTGCAGCTCATGCGCGCCAACTTCGACCGCCTGATCGAGGGCGCGTCGGAGGCCGCCTTGATGACCGGCGGCGCCGGCACCGAGCAGGAGGTGTTGTCGATCGCGATCAGCTGCGTCGGCCGGCGCCTGATCCTGGGCGAGCGCATCGAGGAGGAGCTCGAGGCCGCGCTCGAGACCTTGCCCGCCGGCACGCGTCAGGTCGGCTTCTACTCCTACGGCGAGATCTCGCCGTACGCCAGCGGCCGCTGCAGCCTGCACAACCAGACCATGACCCTCACCACGATCTGCGAGGACTGAGCTCGCGGACCGGTCGTGCATCCCTTCCTCCGTCGCCTGACCCGCAAGCTCGGGATCGACCCGGACCACCCCCCGGACGACCCCGGCCAGTGGGCGGACTTCCTCGAGCGCATCGACCGTTGCCTGGAGGGAGCGGACCAGGAGCGGTACCTGCTCGAGCGCTCGCTGTCGATCTCCTCGCGCGAGATGCTCGAGCTCAACGAGGACCTGCGCAAGGCCTCGGAGAGCAAGGTCGCGGCCGAGCGGAACCGCCTGGCCGGCGTGCTGTCCGCGCTCGGCGCCGGCGTGCTGGTGATCGACCCGCCGGCCGACCCGATCCTGAATCCGGAAGGCGCGCGCCTGCTCGGACTCAGCGAGCGGGACCTGGCGACGGGCGACATCGACCTGCGCGCGCGGCTCGGCGACGGCGAGGAGATCGGCCTGGCCGAGATCCTGACCCAGGTCGAGCGGCAGGGAGAGCTCCGCCTCCCCGAGGCCACCATCCGCCGCCACCGCGGCGGCGCCTTCGCCGCCTCGATCATCGCCACCTCGGTCTCCGGCTCCGGTGAAGGCGCCGGCGCGGTGGTGGTCTTCCTCGACACCACGGCGCAGAAGGAGGCCGCCGAGGAGCTCGAGCGGGCGCGGGACAGCGCCCTGCAGGCGGCCAAGGCCAAGAGCGAGTTCCTCACCAACATGAGCCACGAGATCCGGACGCCGATGAACGGCATCCTCGGTCTGTCCGAGATCCTGCTCGACCGCGAGACCGACGAGGAGGCCATGCGCCTCCAGCGCACCCTGCACCGCAGCGCCCACGGCCTGCTCGCGGTGCTCAACGACATCCTCGACCTGGCCCGGGTGGAGTCGGGCAAGATCCAGCTCGAGGCGATCCCCTTCTCGCCCTGCACGCTGATCGAGGAGGTGGCCGAGTCGCTGGCCCTGCGCGCGCGCCAGGCCAGCGTGGAGATGGTCTGCGCGCTGCCGCTGGAGTCGGCGCCCCAGGTCGTCGGCGACCCCGAGCGCCTGCGCCAGGTCCTGCTCAACCTGGCCGGCAACGCGCTCAAGTTCACCAGCCGCGGGCACGTCCGGCTGAGCTTCGAGGAGCTCGACCGGCGCGACGGCCGCCTGCGCTTCCGCCTGGCGGTCGAGGACACCGGCATCGGCATCCCGCGCGAGCGGCAGGAGCAGATCTTCGAGAGCTTCACCCAGGCCGACGGCTCGATCACCCGCAACTTCGGCGGCACCGGTCTCGGCCTGACGATCTGCCGCGAGTTCGCCGCCTGCATGGACGGGCAGCTCGGCCTCGACAGCGAGGAGGGCGAAGGAAGCCTGTTCTGGCTCGACCTGGAGCTGCCGCTGCAGGACCCGCAGCCGCTCGAGGACGAGCTGCGCCTGGACGGCCAACAGGTCGTGGTGCTGGGGTCGGGCATCTGCCAGCGCGACACCCTGGCCGCCACCCTGGCCACCCTCGGCGCCGAGGTCCACCAGGCCTCGCAGGCCGACGTGCTCCCGGAGGGCACCACCCCGGATCAGGTGTTCGTGGAGGTCGACCCGGAACGGGACCCGCTGCTGGAGTCGGTCCGCGTGGCGCGCCGGAGGCTGGCTGGCTCGCGCACCCGGATCCACCTGGTGCTCCCCTTCGAGGCCCGGCTGCCCAAGGAGGAGCTGGCCTTGGAGCTCGGCGACAGCCTGCTGCACGCGCCGCTGACCCGCGCCGAGCTGCGCGCCTCCCTCAGCGGCGAGGAGCCGACGCCGGCCGGTCCGGTGTCGCTGGTCCACTCCCCGGCGTCCA
>CAZXTO010000139.1:0-8540 GCA_964643675.1 uncultured Planctomycetales bacterium | reverse complement strand
CCCTCGCGCACGACGCTGTAGGGCGTCAGCCGGCCGCCCCACCAGTAGTGGGGGAAGTGCCACACCAACGGTCGCGCCGGGAAGGTGGCCTCCGGGTCCTGCCACAGCGGCGTGAGGTCGAGGCCGTCGATCGCGCGGTCTCGCGGCGGTTCCCGGTGGGCGACCGCCGCCAGGGTGGGGAACAGGTCGGTGCTGATCACCGGCGTGGCGCAGGTGCTGGCGGCCGGCACCACCGCCGGCCAGCGCACCAGCAAGGGCACGCGCAGCCCGCCCTCGTAGGGGAATCCCTTGCCGAGGCGCAGCGGCGCGTTGTCGGTGGCGGGGAAGTGGCTGGCGCCGCCGTTGTCGGAGCTGAACACGATCAGGCTGTCCTCCAGCCGGCCGAGGCGCTCGAGGGCGGCCAGGATGCGGCCGACGGCGTCGTCGAGCTCGGCGATCATGGCGGCGTAGGCCGGCTGGTCGTGGTTCGTCGTCGGCTTGTCCTGGAAGCGCTCGATGACCTCGGAGGGGGCCTGGATCGGCGAGTGCACCGCGTAGGGGGCGTAGAACAGGAAGGCGGCCCGGTCGCCGGCGCGCTCGAGGAAGCCGATCGCCTCGTCGGCCTCGCGCGCGGTCAGGTACTCGCCCTCCTGCCGCGGCGGCAGGCCGGGGATGCCGTCGGGGAAGTTGCGGTTGGCGTAGGGGTCGAAGAAGCTCGGCGGCTGGCCGAAGCGGCAGCCGCCGGCGTTGAAGGTGTAGCCCTGATCCTGCGGCAGCCAGCCCTGCTGTCCGAGGTGCCACTTGCCGACATAGCCGGCGCGGTAGCCGGCCGGCGCCAGCAGCTCCGCCAGGCTGATCTCCTCGTGCTCCAGGAAGTGGCGGTTGATCGGCGTGAGCAAGCGCTTGCCCTTCGGCGGCCGTTGCAGGCCCTCGACGTGTCGGCCGGTCGCGGCCGCCCGCCGCGCGTCGGCCGAGTTGTGGTGGATCCAGTCGGTGATCTGCAGCCGCGCCGGCGCCCGCCCGGTCTGCACCGCCGCCCGCGTCGGCGAGCACACCGCGCAGGAGGCGTAGGCCTGGGTGAAGCGCATGCCCTCCGCCGCCAGACGGTCGATGTGCGGCGTCTCGTAGTACTCGCTGCCGCAGCAGCCGAGGTCGCTCCAGCCGAGGTCGTCGACCAACACCACGACGATGGTCCGCGGAGGCTTCGGCGGCAGCACCCGCATCTCGATCACGGGGGCCTCCTGGAGCAGAGCGGCGGTCAGCAGCAGGCCGGCGAGCATCATGCAGCCAGTATGCCGGCCGCGGTTCGTCGCGGCCCCCTCTCCGCTAGGCTGGGACCATGGCCCTGCGTGCGGTCCCCGTCCTCGTCTTGTCCTCCCTGGTCCTCGCCTCCCTGGCCCCGGCCCAGGATCCTCCTGCCGAAACGCCGCCGGCGCAGGATCCGGTCGTCGGCGCCCCGGCCGCCGAGCTGCTGGCCCAGGGGCGCGCCGCTCTCGACGAGGGCGACCTGCCGCTGGCCGAGGAGCACTTCCGGGCCGCCATCGCCGGCGGCTCCGTGGAGGGATGGGCCGGCATCGCCGAGCTGTGCCGGCTCGAGGGCGACCTCGAGGGCGCCGCCGACGCCCTGTGGGCCCTGCACGGCGCGCGGCCGCAGGACGAGGCCCGCAAGCGGGAGCTGGCGGCGCTGCTCTGCCAGCTCCCGGGACATGAGTGGGAGGCCTACCCGCTCACCGCCGAGCTGGTCCAGGAGCACCCGCGCGATCCGGGCCTGCGGCTGCAGTTCGCCCGCCTGCAGTCGATCCTCGGTTGGCACGAGGAGGCCCGCGCCAACTACGCCCTCGCGGCCCGCGCCAGCACCGATCCGAAGATCGCGCGTGAGGCCGAGCTCGGCCTGGCCGACGACTACAACCGCGCCGGCCAGCGCCACCTGGCCGACTCGATCTACCGCCAACACCTCGGCGCCGAGGCCGACCTGCGCGCGCTGCGCGGCCTGGCCGACCTGGAGCTGCGGCAGGGGCGCCCGCAGGCGGCGCGGGCCCTCTACCAGCAGGTCCTCGATCGGGACCCGGACGACTTCGTCGCCCGCGAGCACATCAAGCTGGCCGAGGCCGCCTCCCGCCCGCGCCTGTTCGCCTACGGCCAGAGCTACTCCGACAACCACGACTGGAGCCGCACCAAGCTGCTGGCCGGCGTGGAGTTCGGCCTCGGCGGCCACAGCCGGCTCCAGCTCGGCTTCGAGCAGGCCGACTTCGAGGACGCCGCCGGCCGCGAGCTGGACCGCTCCAGCCTGCTGCTCGGCGGCGACTGGCGCCCCAACCCCTTCGTCGCGGTGCACGCCGACCTGCAGGCCGGCGACCAGGGGCCCGGCTCGCCGGTCCGCGGCGGCGTCGGGGTGCGCTACGAACCCACCGACGACGCCCAGTTCGCGATCGGCTACCGCCACGACCACTTCCTGGATCCGGCCGACCCCTTCGCCTTCGACCGCCGCAACGACGCCACCGACACCCGGTTGGCCTCGCGCCTGGGCCTGCAGTCCGAGACCTTCCACCTGCGCGCCTCCTATCAGCCGCTGGGCGGCCTCGGCTTCGCCGGCGAGCTCGAGGGCGGCACCATCCAGGACCGCAACAACCGCAGCCGGATGGGCATGCAGCTCGAGTACGGGCTGCCGCTGACCGCCGGCTGGAAGCTCACCCCGCGCAGCTTCTACGCCCGCAAGCACTACCAGTCGGTCTCGGCGCTCTACTTCTCGCCCAGCAACCTGGAGTCCTGGGGCATCGGCCTCGAGCTCGCCGCCTGGAGCTACGACCACCAACGCCGCGTCTTCCTCGACCTGGCCCGCTTCTACCAGCCCTCCGGGGTCGATGACTGGGGCCTTTCGGCCGACGCCGGCTGGGAGCAGAAGCTCGGCGACGCCAGCAGCCTGGTGCTGCAGGCCAGCTGGCTCAGCACGCCCGAACGCGCGCCGGCGCCCCAGCTCCGCTCGCTGGCGGTGATGGCGGGCCTGGCGCTGGCCTTCTGAGCGCGCCGGGACGAGGCCTCCTGCCGTCGCACCGCCGCCGTTCCGGCGACGGCTCCGCTTCAGCCCGGTCGCCGCTCAGCGCCCGCTGGCGTACCAGGCCTCGATCCGGCTCCGGAAGGCGTCCGGGTCGAGCACCCGCGGCTCGCCGAGCTCGATCGCCCCGGCGGCCAGCTCCCGCACCGGCACCTCGATCACGCCCTGGTCCAGCAGCTCCGCGGCCACCCGCAGCAGGCCGCTGGCGGCGCAGGCCTGATGCTGGAGACCGGCGTGGTGGACGCCGCTGCCGCCGCCGACCGGCGCGTCGGGCTGGCTGGCGATGAGCTGGTACTCATCCCAGTAGTCCTGCAAGCGCACCGTGGCCAGCGCCGAACCGTCGTCCAGGCCGCCGATCGGCCAGCTCTCGTAGTTCACCCGCGACCAGGGCAGCGCCAGGCCGACCAGGCCGGCGAAGGAGGGGCCGAGCAGGTCCTCCAGCCACAGGCCGACGCGCTGGATGCGGCTGCCGCGTCGCACCTGCATCAGGCCGACCTCCGGGTGGCCGGCGCGGGCCGAGAGGGCGACCAGGTCCTGGGCCGGGATCCACCAGCGCAGATCCTCCGGGCCGGGCCGGTGGTCGGCCTGCACGAACAGGTCCACCCCCGGCTCGATCAGCCACGCCGCCAGCTCGGGGTCCCAGCCGTCGAGGTCCTCCTGCAGGGCGCGGTTGAGGAAGGCGTTGGAGCCGAAGTGCCAGGGCTCGTCCATCGCCCCGTGGGCGACGAAGCCGCACAGGAAGGCGAACAGCCGTTCGGCGTGCGGGCTCCACGGCTCGCCGTAGGTCTCGTGCAGGTAGGCGGCGGCCTCGCTGTGGAAGGGGGCCCAGTGCGAGGACTCGGCGGCGGCCGCCGTGCGCGGCCACAGGTAGCCCCAGTCGGGGTAGACCGAGCCGATCCGGAACTCCTGCGGGTGGGCGTCGAGGACGGCGGCCAGATCGGCGTAGGCGACCGGGTCCACGGCGACGCGGGCGCGGTCGGCGGACTCGAAGTGGGTCGAGATGCCGGAGGCCAGCAGGCCGGCGCCGACGGCGGTCCACAGCGCGAGCGTCCTCAGGTGGCGGGGAAAGCGCATGCTGCGATTCTATGATGCACGCCCTCGCCCCCCGGTCATGTCTTCGCGCGCCTCCCTCTTCCCCGGTCCCGTCCTCGCCCCGGTCGACTTCTCGCCGGGTTCTCGCGCCGCCCTGGTCTGGGCCGCCCAGCTCGCCGACGAGGCCGGCCAGCCGCTGATCGTGCTGCACGTCGTGCACGACCCGGCCGCGGCCCCGGGCAGCTACCGGGGTGGGGACGGCCTGCGCCCGCTGGAGGAGGTCGGGAGCGAGCAGCTGGAGGTCTTCCTGGAGGAGTTGCGCGCGCTCCACCCCGGCTTGGCCGCGCTGCGCGAACCCACGCTCCGCATCACCGCCGGGCTGCCGCCGAACCGGATCCTGGAGGTCGCCGAGGAGTCCGGGGCCTCGCACATCGTGATGGGCAGCCGCGGCCGCACCGGGCTTTCCCACCTCCTGCTCGGCTCCAAGGCCGAGCGGGTGGTCCAGCTGTCGCCGATCCCGGTCACCATCATCAAGGCCGACGCCGAGGAGACGCGAGCGTGAGCTTGACTCCCCCGGCGCTCAGCACCGAGCTGGACCTGGCCCCGCTGCTGATGGGCCTGTTCGGCGGCCTGGCCCTGTTCCTGTTCGGCATGGAGCTGCTGGCCGACTCGCTGAAGGCCACCGCCGGCGAGCGCATGAAGGCGATCCTGGCCCGCCTGACGACCAACCGGGTCCTCGGGGTCCTGACCGGCGGCTTCGTCACCGCCGTGATCCAGAGCTCCTCGGTGACCACGGTGCTCGTGGTCGGCTTCATCTCGGCCGGCCTGATGTCCCTGTCGCAGGCCATCGGCGTGATCCTCGGGGCCAACGTCGGTACCACCATCACCGCCCAGATCATCGCCTTCAAGGTCACGCACTACGCCCTGCTGCTGGTCGCGGTCGGCTACGCCGTGGCCTTCTTGTCCCGCAACGAGGCCTGGAAGCAGAATGGCAAGGGCCTGCTCGGCCTGGGCATGATCTTCTTCGGCATGCACGTGATGGGGGACTCGATGGTGCCGCTGCGCGACCACCCGCCGTTCCTGAGCTGGATGGCGGAGATGGAGCACCCGCTGCTCGGGATCTTGGCGGGCGCGGCCTTCACCGCCCTGATCCAGTCCAGCTCCGCCACCACCGGGGTGGTCATCGTGCTCGCCAGCCAGGGCCTGTTGAGCCTGCCCGCCGGCATCGCCCTGATCTTCGGCGCCAACCTCGGCACCTGCGTCACGGCGCTGCTGGCCAGCATCGGCCGGCCCCGCGAGGCGGTCCGGGCCGCGGTGGCGCACATCCTGTTCCAGGTCCTGGGGGTGGTGATCTGGTTGGGCTTCATCCAGGAGCTGGCCGTACTGGTGGGGGGCTTGTCCGCGGACGCGCCGCGCCAGATCGCCCACGCCCACACCATCTTCAACGTCAGCAGTACGCTGGTCTTCCTGCCGCTCGCCGGGGTCATCGCCCGGCTGATCGAGCGCCTGGTGCCGGACCGGCCGCTCGCCGAGGAGGAGCTGGTCCGGGCCAAGTATCTGGACAATGACCTGGTCTCCACTCCGGCGCTCGCCCTGGACCGGGCGCGCCTGGAGATTCTCCACATGGGCGACGCGGCCTGCGAGATGCTCGACCGCATCCTGCCCGGGCTCACCACCGGCACCACCAAGGACCTCGACGAGGTCGAGCGGCTCGACGACCGGGTCGACACCCTGCACGGCCACATCGTCACCTACCTGGGAAGGATCAGCCGCACGCGCCTGACCGAGTCCCAGACCTCGGAGTTCCTCAAGCTGATGGAGGCGGCCAATAGCCTCGAGAACATCGGCGACGTCGTCGAGACCAACCTGGTGCAGCTCGGCCGCGACCGCATCCAGCAGCGCCTGCGCATCAGCGACGCCACCTGCGAGGTGCTGACCGACTTCCACCGGGTGGTCCGCCAGGCGCTCGACCGGGCCTTGCTGGCGGTGACGCAGAAGAACCCCGAGGCCGCCCGGGCGGTGCTGGACATGAAGCCGCAGGTGCGCGAGCTGGCCAATTCCGCGGCCCTGCACGAGGCCAAGCGGCTGGTCGCCGAGGAACCGAATCGCCTCTCGGCCTACACCCTCGAGATCGACACCCTGGAGAACCTGAAGCGGGTCTACTACTTCTGCCGCCGCATGGCGCGGGCCGGCGTGCCCGAGCCGCGCGACCTGGCCTGAGCGCACCCGTGCCGGCCTCAGCGGCCTCAGCGGCCTCAGCGGGCTCAGCGGGCTCCCAGGGGCCGACGAGGTCCCATGACCGAGCCGTGAATGCCGTGGAATCCCCGCTCCTGCCGGGCATAATGCCGGAGACCTGTCGCCCTGGGTCCCTTTCCGAACCACTTATCTTCCATGTCTGAGCAGTCCAGCCGACCGGCTCGGGTCCTCGTCGTCGATGACGATCCGGAGATCCTCTCCACCCTGGTGGCCATCGCGCGCCGCTTCGGCCATCAGACCGCCGCCGCTTCCGACGGCCTCAGCGCGCTCTCGCGGCTCCGCTCCGAGGACTTCGAGCTGGTCTTGCTCGACGTCGTGCTGCCCGAGATGGACGGCCTCGAGGTGCTGCGCTCGGTGCGGAAGCTGCGCCCGGAGCTGAAGATCCTGGCGATGAGCGCCGGCGGCGCCTTCGAGGGCATCGACTACCTCCGCCTGGCGCGGGACCTCGGCGCCGACTACACCCTGAAAAAGCCCTTCGCCGCCCGCGACCTGGCGCAGGCGCTCGAGCAGCTCGGCTTCCCCGTCACGATCTGAAGCGCCCGCTTCGGGCTCAGGCCAGGATCTGCGGGATCAGCTCCCCGGCGACGTCGGTCAGCCGGAACGGGCGGCCCTGGAAGGAGTAGGTCAGGGTGGTGTGATCGATCCCCATCAGGTGCAGCAAGGTGGCGTGCAGGTCGTGCACCCCGACCGCGCCCTCGGTGGGGAAGTAGCCCAGCTCGTCGGTCGCTCCGAGCGAGGCGCCGCCGCGGATGCCGGCGCCCGCCAGCCACATGCTGAAGGCGTGCGGGTGGTGGTCGCGGCCCAGGAAGGTCGAGCCGTTGCGGCGCTCGTTCATCGGCGTGCGCCCGAACTCACCGCCCCACACCACCAGGGTCTCGTCGAGCAGGCCGCGCTGCTCAAGGTCATGCAACAGGGCGGCGGTGGCCCGGTCCGTGCGCCGGCACTGGTTCGGCAGCGAGGTGATGATGTCGTCGTTGGGGTTGGTGCCGTGGCTGTCCCAGCCCCAGTCGTAGAGGTGCACGAAGCGCACGCCGGCCTCGGACAGGCGCCGCGCCATCAGGCAGTTGTTGGCGTAGCTGGCCTGGCCCGGCTCGGCGCCGTAGCGGGCCAGGGTCTCGGCCGACTCCGTGCTCAGGTCCGCCAACCCGGGCATCACCGCCTGCATGCGGTAGGCGAGCTCGTACTGCTCGATCCGGGTCAGCACCTCGGGGTCCTGGCTGCGCTCGTGCTGGCGTCGGTTGAGCTCGCCGAGCACGTCGAGGGAGCGGCGCCGCGCGGCGCGATCGACGCCGCCGGGCTCGGACAGGTAGAGCACCGGGTCGCCCTGGGAGCGCAGCCGCACGCCTTGGTGGACCGTGGGCAGGAAGCCGCTGCCCCAACAGGCGGCGCCGCCGCTGGGCCCGAATTGGCCCGACAGCATCACCACGAAGGCCGGCAGGTCCGGGTTCTCGGTGCCGAGGCCGTAGCTCAGCCAGGCGCCCAGGCTGGGCCGGCCGAGCCGCGCGTGCCCCGTGTTGAGGAAGATCTGGGCCGGCGCGTGGTTGAACTGGTCGGTGTGGATCGCGTGCAGGAAGGCCAGCTTGTCGGCCTGCTTCGCCATCTCCGGCAGCAGCTCGGAGAACCAGTGCCCGCATTCGCCGTGCTGCTCGAAGCGATAGGGAGAGCCGAGCAGCTTGGGCGTGCCCTTGATGAAGGCGAAGCGCTCGTTGGCGACGAACTCCTCCGGGATCGCTTCGCCGTCGTGCTCGACCAGGTAGGGCTTGGGCTGGAACAGGTCCAGCTGGGAGGGCGAGCCCGCCATGTGCAGGTAGATCACCCGCTTGACCGGAGCGCCGCCGCGCAGGGCCCGCGCCGGTAGCAGGCCGCCGCAGGCCAAGGCGCCGAGACCGCCGAGGAAACCGCGGCGGCTGAGGTCGGTGGAGGGAAGCAGGCTCATGCCAGGGTCAGGGTCTCGTCGAGGTTGAGCAGCACGTTGGCGACCAGGAACCAGGCCGCGGTCTCGGCGCCGGCGCCGTCGAACTGGCCGTGTACGGCGGCGGTCAGAGCCTCGAGCTGCCGCGGGTCCCGCCGCAGGCGCTCGAGCTCCTGCTGATAGAGCCCCTCCAACAGCTCGCGCTCGGCCGCTTCCGGCGGGCGCGAGACGCACAGCAGGAAGCCGCGCTCGACGCCGGCCCCGAGGCCCGCCTCGGCGGCGGTCGCCGCGAGGCGCCGCGCCAGGCCG
>CAZXTO010000138.1:0-8608 GCA_964643675.1 uncultured Planctomycetales bacterium | reverse complement strand
GCCGGGTTGAGCTCGCCGCGCCCGATCACGCTGCCGTCGCGCTTCCGCACCAGGCAGCCGCGGTCGCACCAGACGGTCCAGCCGTCGAAGTCGACGCGCGGTTCGAAGTCCTCGATCTTGAAGCGCTGGCGGAGATAGGCGTCGAGAGCCGCCCCCTGCAGGTCACCGGTGTAGTCGACCAGGAGCAAGGTGAGCGCGGACATGTCGCGCACGCCGTAGAGGAAGCGGCCAGCCGGATCGAAGGAGTGGACCAGCGGCTCCCGGGCACCGGCGCGGCGCGCATACCAATGGGGGAACATCAGCAGCCGCGGCGTGCCCTGCGCCTCTTGGGCCTTCAGCATGAGGTTCGCGACCGGGGAACCGGTGGAGTCCTCCCGGAGGAACACCGATGTGCCGACCGCGAGTTCGATCGGCGGCGAACCATTCAGATTCACGTAGGCCATCTCGAGCTCCAGGGGCACCTCCTTGGCGACCAGCCGGGCATAGGTGAAGTTGGCCAGGACGCCGATGATCAAGGAGATGGCCACGGGGCCGCCCAGGTGCTTGAAGGGCTCCTTCTTCACCATGGCCCACCAGGCCTGCAGGCGTTCCATGGAGGTGAGGGGAGCCGCCCTGGCGGCCTCGTTCCTGGGAGAGTCTTGGATCATCGGATCTTGCGGATAACCCACCGGGATGGCCCGAAACGAGCGTCCGGTGGGCTCAGGCAGGATAGCAAAGAAACACGAGTCTCATTTTCAACCCGTCGCCGGGGACACCCGCCGCCCCGCAGGAGCCCCGGATTCAGGCGGTGAAGAAGAAGTCGGCGCCCGGCCGGAGGCCGAATTCCGCCATCGCCTGCCCGATGAGCCGCCGCGCCTGGGCTCCCGCCACCGAGACCAGCACCGGCTTGTCGTTCAGCTCCCCTCGCTCGCGCAGCCGCGGCAGCTCCGACGGCGCCACCACCGGCGCGCCGTGGATGCGGTTGCCGATCCGACCCGGGTGCAGCTCGATGACGTGGCTGGGTCGCTTGCCGTGCTCGAGCAGCGCCGCTCGCAGGGCCTTGCCGGTGCCGCCGTAACCCCACAGCAGGTAGCGTTCGGTCCCCGCCAACACCTGCTCCGCGAGGAAGGCGGCGCGGCAGCGCAGGAAGCCCTCGATCGTGTAGGCCGGCGAGCGCTGGGACAGGCTCTCCGGTCGCAGCCGCCAGGCGTGCAGCCGCTCGGGCAGCACCGCCAGCCGCGCGCCGGCGCCCAGCAGGCGCAACAGGAGGTCCCAGTCCTCGGGCCAGCCTCGATCCCGGTAGCGATGTCCCTGCAGCCACTCGGCGCGCAGCAGCAGCGTCGGGTGGCCGATCGGCATCTCGATGAAGCGCGCCTGCGCCACCGCCTCGACGCCGGCGCCGCCGAAGGCGTTCAGCCAGCGCTCGTAGGCGGCCCGACCCTCCCCCACCGCGCGGCGCGGGAAGTAGCGCACCTGACAGCCGACCCCGTCCAAGCTCGGATCGGCGCGCAGGGCGGCCCATTGCCGCTCCAAGCGTCGAGAGTGCATGAGGTCGTCGGCGTCGAGCAGGGCGATGGAGGCGCCCCGGCAGAGGTCCAGCCCGGCGTTGCGCGCCGCCACCACCCCCGCCGCCGGTCGCGCCAGCACGCGGAAGCGCGGGTCGCGGCCCGCGAAGGAGGCGGCCAGCTCGCGCGTGGCGTCGCGGGAGCCGTCGTCGACCACCACGCACTCCCAGTCCGGGAAGCGCTGACGCTGCACCGAGCGCAGCGCGGCCGGCAGGGTCTCCGCCGCGTCGCGCGCGGCGATGAGGACCGAGACCGCCGGCTCGCTCACGCCGATCGCGCGGCGCGCTCCTCGGCCTTCATGCCGTAGACCAGCACCTCGATGCCGAACACCTCGTCCCGCCCGCGGGGCCGCAGGCCGAGCCGCTCCGCCACCCGCACCGAAGCCTGGTTCTCGAGATACATCATGCTGATGATCTCGGGCAGCCCCAGCTCCTCGAAGGCCCAGTCCAAGGCCGCCCCGGCCGCCTCGGTGGCGAAGCCATGGCCCCAGGAATCGGGTCGCAAGGCCCAGCCCAGCTCCACGCCGGGCCAGCCGTCGGGATTCAACAGGCCGGTGTGACCGAGCAGCTCGCCGCTCGCCCGGTGCTCGATCGCGAACATGCCGAAGCCGCGCAGCTGCCAGTGCCCGCGCAGGAAGGCGATGTGACGCCAGGTCTCCTGGCGATCCCGGGTCCCGCCCTTGCCGAGGAAGCGCATGAACTGCGGATCGGCCAGCATCTCGGCGTACGCGTCGAGGTCGCGCTCCTCGAACTGACGCAGGAGCAGTCGCTCGGTCTCGAGTTCCGGACCTCGGCCGGGCGGCCGGTCCTCAGCCATCGAGGGCGTCCATGCCGTCGAAGAAGTCGACCTCGCCGGTGGCCAGGTCGTACTCGGCGCCGATCACGCGCAGGCCGTCGTCGCGGATCAGCGGGCTGAGGATCTCGGAGCCGAAGCGCAGCTGCTTGACCGAGGCGCGCACGTTGTCGCGCACCGCCTGGCGGAGCAAGGCGGCGGGGTCATCGGCCAGCTCGCCCTCGAGCAGCAGGTCGACCGCCGGCCGCACCCGGTGCACGATCGCCTGCAGACCGCGCGATTGGTGCTCGGGCTTCTTCCGGAGCTGCTCGATGGTCGCCTTCACCGCGCCGCAGCCGGTGTGGCCGAGCACCACCACCAGGCGGGTGCCGAAGTGGTCGGCGGCGAACTCCACGCTGCCGAGCTGCGAGCTGGCGACGATGTTGCCGGCCACCCGGATCACGAAAAGATCGCCCAGGCCCTGGTCGAAGATGGTCGTGACCGGGACCCGCGAGTCGGCGCAGCCGAGCACGACTGCGTAGGGTTCCTGGCCGCTGACCAGGTCCTCGCGGCGTTGCTGGCTGGTGAGGGCGGTGTGCTCGGAGGCGGCGGCGCGGTAGCGCGCGTTGCCTTCGCGGAGCCGTTCGAGCGCTTCTCGGGCGGTAAGCATGGAGTCCTCCAAGGCGGCGGGCGCTGGATCCTAACGCGGCTCCAGATCGATGGCGTAGCAGATCAGGATCTCCTGGCCGGATTCGACCGCGTAGCCGGACTCCTCGAGGAAGCCGAGCTTCTCGAGCAGGCCGGCCGAGGCGCGGTTGTCGGGAGTGGCGATCGCCAGCACCCGCCGCAGGCCGTCGACCCTGGCGGCGTGATCCAGGCAGGCCCGGGCCGCCTCATGGGCGAAGCCCTGGCCCCAGTGCTCGGGCAGCAGCGCGAAGCCCAGGTCCGGGTCCGGCAGCTCCTCGCGCTGCAGCAGACCGCAGATCCCCAGCGCTTCGCCGTCCGCGCGGCGCGTGACCAGGTTCATGCCGATACCCGGCGCCTTCGCCATCTCGAGCGGGCCCTCGCGCAGGTAGCGCTCCGCGCCGGCGAGATCATGCACCTGCTTGTCGCCGATGTAGCGCAGCCAGCTCGGCTCGTTGACCAGGCGCAGGATGAAGGGCGCGTCCTCCAAGCTCAAGGGACGCAGCAGCAGGCGCGCGGTCTCGATCACATCAGGCTTCGGCCTGACGGAAGGCCGGGTGGTAGCGGGCGAGCTCGCCGCAGCCATCGAGCGCTCCGGCTTGGAGCTCCTGGGCCAGGAAGACCTCCTCCGGCACCTCGAACTCGCTGCGGAAGCCGAAGCGGGATGACGGCACGAAGCCGAAGCGCGGGTAGTACTCGGGGTGACCGAGCACGACCACGCCGCCGGCGCCGAGCTGCTGGCACCGCTCGAGCCCGGCCTTGACGAGGGCGGAGCCGATGCCCATGCGCTGGCGACTGGGGGCGACCGCCATCGGCGCCAGGCCCATCGCCAGGAGATCCGGTCGACCGTCGAAGGCAACCGGCGTGAACAGGATGTGGCCGACCACGGCGCCGTCCTTCTCGGCGACCAGGGAGACCGCCGGAGAGGCCTCGCGGCGCAGCACTTCGACCAATTCGGCTTCGCAGGAGGAGCCGAAGGCCGTGGCATGAACCGCATAGACGGCCAGGGAATCAGCCTCGGTTTCCGGGCGAATCAACATCTCGAATCCGTGCATGGGTTCGGCGAAAGACAAAGGGTAGCGGCTTGTCCGCGGGCGGGGAGGCCGGAATTCGGCGCGGAGATGCGGGGAGGGTGGCGTCGCGGCCGTTGGCCAGGGGGGAGGCGGCTCAGGCAGCGCAGGCGCCGCCAAACCCGAGGGGCGAGCCGAGGTTCCTCTCCTTCGCCAAGAAACCGACCCAGGCCGCGGCAGGCTAGGCGAAGGCGGAACCGACTCCGGAGGCGAACAGCAGGAAGCTCCTCCCCTCCGCGGGGTCGGCTCCTGACTCGTCCACGCCCGGGAGCTCCCAGGCCCGGAGCGGATGAGCCGGCACCCAGGCCTGGAACAGGCTCTCCAACCAGGGCGAGGAGCCTCGGGGGCCGGAGAAAGACAGCGGGAAGGCAGCCCCGACCGGGTTCGGCGTATGGAGGTAGACGGCCTCGGAAGCCGAGTCGGCCGTGTCCAGGAGGATCCAGGTCTGGAAGGGCCCCGTGAATCGCGGCGCGGCGTCGAGGATGCCGCGGAAGACGGTCGCCAGGGCCCGCCAATACTCGAGCCGGAAGGACCAGGCCAGGTTCCCCCAGCCCCGCCAATCCGCGTGATCGTGCCAGAGGGCCCACCAGTCGTCGGAGCTGGGGGCGACCCGGAAGCGCGAGGCGCGCTGGTGCAGCCGTCGGAAGTGCCGCCGGCGCCCGCGGAACTTCTTGGTCGGAGCCAAGGCGGCGGAGCGGAGGAAGAGCTCGGGGCCGACCCGATCGGCCGTCCTCGTCGCCAAGGCCGGTTCGCCGTCCGGAGCGGTGGCCTCCGAGGGATCGCACCGCTCCGCTCCCGCGCACCGGTTCCGCTGCTCCTGGGTCAGCTCCCCGCCCAGGTCCCGGCGCGAGCAGAGGCCCACCCTCCAGCCGGGGTCCAGGTTCTCCTCGTCCAGGTACCGGCAGTGGTAGGGCCAGTCGGGGAACAGCTCCCGCATGATCGCCAGGACCCGCCGCGATTCGGAGGCGTCGCGGATACCGCAGACCTCGAGCCCGTATTCCTCGTGGAGCAGGTCGACCGAGCTGTAGTCGCGGAACCAGAGCAGGTCGGCGGCCGCCAGGCGACAGGAAAGCTCTGAGCGGCGCTCGAAGAGCTCGGGGTGGAAAACGAAAGCCACGGTGAGCGAGAAAGGAGCTGGATGACCGGGTTCGAGGATACCTCCTTCTCGGGGCGCCGCCAGGCCGGAAACGCCGCCGTTAGGCTGTCGGAGATGAAGCTGCGGTCCCTGCTCCTCTCGATCTCGCTGGTCCTTGCTGCGCTGGGCTGCTCGACGGCGGCCCCGGAGGCGCCGGCGCGCATCGCCGCCTTCGGCGACGTCCACGGCGACCTCGACGCCACCCTGAGGGCGCTGCGGCTGGCGGGCGCGGTCGACGAGACCGGGGATTGGTGCGGCGACGAGCTGGTGGTGGTCCAGACCGGCGATCAGCTCGACCGCGGCGACGACGAGGCCGAGATCCTGCACCTGTTCGAGCGGCTGGCGGTGCAGGCGGAGGCGGCGGGCGGCGCCTTCCACTCCCTGCTCGGCAACCACGAACTGATGAACGTCGCCGGCGACCTGCGCTACGTCACCCCGGGCGGCTTCGCCGACTTCGCCGGGCGGGTGGAGGTGCCGGCCGACGACGAGGAGCTGGCCGAGCTGCCGGCGGAGCAGCGCGCGCGGGTGGCGGCCTTCCGGCCGGGCGGCCCGTACGCGCGCATGCTGTCCGGCCACGACGTGGTGCTGCAGCTCGGCGACACCGTCTTCGTGCACGGCGGGGTCCTGCCGGCCCACGTCGACTACGGCATCGACCGCCTGAACGCCGAGACCCGCGCCTGGCTGCGCGGAGAGGCCGGCCGCCCGGAGCTGTTCGGCGAGCGCGACAGCCCGATCTGGGCCCGCACCTATTCGCTCGACGCCGACGCCGGGGCCGCGGCGACCGCCCGCGCGGTGCTCGAGTCGCTCGGCGCCGCCCGCATGGTGGTCGGGCACACGGTGCAGGAGGGCGGCATCCAGAACACCTGCGAGGGCCAGGTGTGGTGCGTCGACGTCGGCATGGCCGCGCACTACGGCGGCCCGATCGAGGTGCTGCTGATCGAGGGCGACCAGGTGCGGGTGTTGCGCGAGCCGGCCGGAGGCTGAGCGCCGCGGTCCCGGGCTCAGCGCGTCGCGTCGTAGATCGCCTGGACCTGGGCCTCGCTGAGCGCGCCGTTCCAGGTCCGGACGTCATCCATCCAGCCGCGGAAGTGGCGCTGGGCCGAGATCGGATCCTGGCCCAGGACCAGGGTCGAGTCGAACTCCTCCAGGTCGTGGCTGGCCAGGTTGACGGCCTTCTGCAGCACCCCGTTCTGCCCCAGGTAGATCGTGGCGCGGTCGGGCTCGACCACCCAGGCGACGAACACCCACTGGTCGTCGGGCACGGTCAGGCCGCTCTTCCAGTCCCACTCCCAGTTGTTCCAGTGATAGCGCAGTCCCTGGTTCTTGCCGAAGTGCAGCCCGGCGATGCTGGAGCCGGCGCGGCTGAAGACCAGGCCGGCCCAGTCGGGCTGGTCGCCCGAGCGGCGGATCCAGGCGCTGGCGGTGAAGCGGGCGTCGTTCAGGTTTAGCGCCGGGATCTCGACCTTGTCGTCGACGCCGTCGAACCACACCGAGGATCCGGTGTGCTGGCTCGCGCCAGGTCGGTTCAGGCCCACGCCGTTGCGGTAGCTGCCGTCGTGGCTCAGATACACGTCCGCTGCGGTGGAGCCGGAGATCTCGTCCAGCCGCCAGTGGTGGCCCTCCGCCAGGTCGAAGCGCCAAACCGCGCCCTGGGTGCGTTGGCCGCCGGCGAGCTCGTCGACGCGCCAGAAGTGCTGGCTGCCGGCAGCGAGCGGCGGCAGGGTGAACTCGGCGCTCGTAACGCTGCCCTGGTACTCTGGCGAGGCGGGCGTGGCGGCCGCCACGGTGGCGTAGTCGTCGCCGAGGTAGACCTCGTGGGCGGTCGCTCCGTAGGCCGGGAACCACTCCAGGGGCAGGCCGGCGCCGACCGCGCCGTCGTCCGGCGGGTCGGGGAACTCGGCCGGGCCGAGCAAGGTGGCGAGGGCCTCGATCTCGGCCGCCGCGAGCGAGCGCTGGTAGACCCGCACGTCGTCGAGGTGGCCTTGGAAGGAGCGGGTCGGCGCGGAGCCCGGATCCTGGCCCAGGATCAGCGGAGTGTCGAAGGCCTCGGCCGGATGCGGCGCCATTCGCGTCGCGCTCTGCAGGGTGTTGCCGTCGTGGAGGTGGATCGTCGCGCGGTCGGGTTCGACCACCAGCGCCGCCAGCACCCACTGCTGGTTCGGCACCACCAGGCCGCTGCTCCAGGCGTGGGCGTCGGAGTCGTCGTCCCAGTCGTAGGCCAGCTCGTGGCCGGCGCCGAGCCGCAGGCCGGCGACGCTGCTGCCGCCGCGGGCGAAGATCAGGCCGGAGTCCGGGTTCTGCAGGCCGCGACGGTAGATCCACGAGACGAAGCTCAGCC
The DNA here is from genome assembly GCA_964643675.1 of uncultured Planctomycetales bacterium. GTDB lineage: Bacteria > Planctomycetota > UBA1135 > UBA1135 > UBA1135 > J029. Next base: position 1,066 of record CAZXTO010000138.1, on the reverse strand, counting down.
GGTTGCTCGCCAGGTTCAGGGTCGGCACCGCCACCTGGTCGAGGGTGCTGCGGAAGCGCAGGCCGTTGCCGATCTTGCCGCCGGTCCAGATGACCATGCCGCTGACGGCGCCGTCCGACCCGCCGGGAGCGCGGTTGGCGGCGACGGTGCCGGAGCTCTCGTCCAGCTGCCAGAGCTGGCTGAGCCCGGCCGGCTGCACCAGCACGCGCGCGGTCTCGACCGCGATCAGGCCGTCGGAGCCGGCGGCCTGGTACTGGAAGCTGTCCTCGCCGCGGGCCGGCGCGGGACCGGGTTCGTAGCGGACCCGGAAGCGGTCGCCGGGGCCGGCCGGCGGCACCACCGACAGCGCCGCGCCCTGCGCGCTCACCGGATCGACCGCGACCAGCCACACCGGCTCGCAGTTGCCGTCCTCGTCGTTGGCCAGCACGTCGATCTCGAAGGGGCCGGCGTCGAGCTGCTCGGTCGTGACCCGCAGCTCGTCGGGCAGGGTGTACGGCGGCACCGGCGAGGCGTAGGGAACCCGGTCCAGGCAGCCGCGGCTGTCGCGGTGGGCCTGGATGATGCCGCGCGTGACCGGCGCGATGTAGAGGCAGGCGCCGCACATGTTGTTGCACGGCGAGGTGTCGTGGCAGTGGCCCGCGGCCCAGTTGTGGCCGAGCTCGTGGCCGATGATGCCGGCGCTGTCCAGCGACCAACCGTAGGCCAGGTCGCTGCAGACCACGCCGACCCAGGCCAGGCCGCCGTACTGGATGATGTGGCCCGGCTTGGCCGTCATCAGGTGGGTCATGTCCCGCGCGATGTGGGTCTGGTTGGTGTTCCATTCCGCGCGGAACAGGTCGAGCAGGTCACCGCCGCTGCTCGGGCTGTAGAAGGGCGCGGTGCGGACGATGGTGTGCGTCAGCACGTAGCTGATGCGCGCGTCGCGGGCGTAGAAGTAGTCGACCTCGTTGAGGTGGGCCTCGATCTTGGCCAGCGTGGCGGGGACGCTGCCATGGGCCTGGTAGTACTCGTAGTCGGCGTCGAAGGCGATCTCGGCCTGGTAGCCGCAGGCCGGGTCCATCGGCGG